>JACQRS010000361.1 GCA_016206385.1 Candidatus Rokuibacteriota bacterium
AGACGCTCAGGGAGTGCTGCCACGACGCCCTCGCTCTTCCGAGGCTGAGAGAAGTCCTCGAGCGCCTCAGAGCCGGCATCCTGAGTGTGAAGAGCGTGGACACCGTGATCCCGTCACCCTTCACCTACCCGCTGCTCCTGGCCTGGGACTGGGCGTACCTCGACGCGGGCCACGCCGAGGAGCGACGGAGCGACGCGGTTCCCATGCTCAGGGCCTGGCCGGGCTCTGCCTCCGGCCTGCTGGACCCGCGGGTCGTGGAGGCTGTGGAGGCGGAGCTGCAGGCGAAAACACCTGAGCGGCGGGCGCGAGACGCCAACGAGCTGGCGGTGCTCCTGGAGGAGCTGGGAGAGCTGGAGGACGCGGAGCTGGCCGAGCGGGTGACCGGAGAGCTCCAGGACTTTCTGGAAACGCTCAGGCAGGATCGGCGCATCGGTCAGATCGAGCTTCCCGGTGGTCGTCGCGCCTGGATCAACGCCAACGACGCCGAGCTGTACGCGACCCTGGCCGGCGAACCCCTGGAGCGCGTCATACTCCGCCGGCTGAGCCGGAGCGGGCCCACGACTCTCGCAGCGCTTTCCGCCCGCTACGGGATACCGGAGGCCACGCTGGCACCCGTGCTCCAGCGGCTCGAATCCCGGGGACTGATCCGGAGCGGCCACTTCACGAGTGACGACCCGGCTCCCCAGTACTTCCATCGGGCGGTCCTCGAGGAGGTCCAGCGCCGTCAGCTCAAGCTTCGACGCCGGACCACCTCGCTCGTGAGCGCCGAGGAGTTTCAGGCCTTCCTCTTCCGCTGGCAGCACTGCCACCCCGACCACCGGCTCGTCGGTCCTGAGGGGCTGCTCAAAGCCATCGAATCGCTCCAGGGAGAGGACTTTCCGGTCGCCTTCTGGGAGCAGGAGCTGATTCCCGCTCGCCTCGAAGCGTACGAGCCCGCGTGGCTGGATCACCTCGGCCTCACCGGTCAGCTCGTGTGGTTTCCCTTTGAACCGGGCCATCCGGGCCGGCTCGGCATGGCGCTCAGGGAGAACCTGGCCTGGCTGCGCCCGCGCGGTGTGGCTGAGCCGGAGCTCGATGAACCGTGGAAAGCCGTGCTCCGCCACCTCCAGCTCCGCGGCGCCTCCTTCGTCCAGGAGCTCTGCCGGTCAACCGGTCTCGAGGCGCCCGAGGTGCTCGGCACCCTCTGGCAGCTCCTGTGGTTGGGGCTCGTGACGACCGACACCTTCCAGGCTATCCGGGAGGGCCGGTCGCGGAAAGGGTCCGCCCACGAGGCTCGGCGGAGGATCCCCACGCTCGGTCTGCCCGAAAGGCGGCCCTCGAGGCGGGAGGCCCGAAGGCGCGCCCGGGAGCGGCTCACCCGACTCACCGACGCCTCCGGCGCGGGCACCCGGCTGCCCGGGCGATGGAGCGTGCTGGTGGCTGATGAGGCGCTCCCACCCGAGAAGGTCGAGGAGGAGTGGGCGAGGCTTCTCCTCGAACGCTACGGCATCCTGAGCCGCGAGCTGGCGCAAGGTCGGGATTGGCCGGCGCTCAGGCGCGCGCTCACGCGAATGGAGTACGCTGGCGAGGTGCTCAGGGGGTACTTCGTCGAGGGGCTGTCGGGTGAGCAGTATGCCCTCGCCGAGGCGGTGAATCAGCTCGCCGCTGCGCCGCGCCATGAACCGGTGACACGTCTGAGCCTCTGCGACCCCGCCACCCTCTGGGGATCCATCATGCCGCTGTGCCGGCCCGACGGCTCTAGGCTCACCGTGAGCCGGATCCCCCAGCACGTGCTCCTCCTGCGCGGCGGGACCCCGCGGCTCCTGGCGGAGGGGTACGGCAGAGATTTGACCCCGCTGGCAAGGTTCGACTCCCAGGACCTCCCGGCGTTGATCGCGGCGCTCCAGGAGCTGCTGAGGCGTCCCCCGGCTCAGCGCCCGGTCAGGCGGATCGAGGTTCAACGGTGGGATGGCCGGCCGATCAGGGAGAGCGAGGCAGCCGAGGCGCTCCGGGCGGCGGGCTTCTACTCGGATGGCCCGCGCTTCCTCTGGGACGGCTACCCGGGGCCGGGAACGGTCCGCTGATGAGGCGGCGAGGCCGTTCCGCGGCGCCTTGACATGGCTCCCCCCCGACTCCTACACTGGCCGCGTGACAGACAAGTTGGCTCGGCTCTTAGCATTTTGCGTCTTTGGCCTCTTCCTCTCCCATCCCGCCTTCGCCGAGCACGAGGTCCTTTACCGCTACGTGGTCCTCGGATATGTGAAGGACGCCAAGGGCGCTCCCATCAAAGGAACCCCGGTGGAGCTGATCAGGGAGAAAACCGGCTTCTCCTACCTGGCCGAGACCGACGGCGAGGGGTTCTACATCATCCTGGCGCGCCTCGGTAACGAGAGCGTCGGAGAGCGGCTCACCGTGAAGGCCGGACTGCTCACCGCCACCCTCACCGCGCGGTTCGATCCCCGGAATCACGCCGACGAACGCGGCACACGCCTGGACTTTCTCGGCAGAAAGCCGCTGGAGCGTCCCGGCTGGTTCGCCGGCACGCTCAAACGCTTCCTCGCCCAGTAGCGTCCTGTGGACCCGCTCTACGCCTCGATCCGGCTGCTGGTCCGGTTCTGGATCTGGTTCTTCTTCAAGGCTGTGGAGGTCCGCCACGTGGAGCGCGTCCCCCGCCAGGGGCCGGTCCTGCTCTGCGTCAATCACCCGAACAACCTCATCGACTCCCTTCTCGTGGGCGCGGTGCTTGCCCGCAAGGTCCACTACCTCGCCACCGCGGCGCTCTTCAAGAACCGCCTTCTGGCCAGCTTCCTCACCGCTGTAGGCGTGATCCCCGTCTATCGCCGCGAGGACGATCCGGACAAGATGGACAAGAACGTGGGGACCTTCGAAGCCTGCTTCAGCGCCTTCGCCAAGGGCCACCTCATCGCCATCTACCCGGAGGGGACCACCCACGCCGAGCCGCGCGTGCAGCGGATCAAGACCGGAGCGGCGCGGATCGCGCTCGAGGCCGAGGCGCGTCAGGGGGACACGCTCGGGCTCACGGTCATCCCGGTGGGGCTCAGCTTCCAGGCGCGCAAATCCTTCGGGAGCCGGGTCCTGGCCTCGTTCGGCGAGCCGATCCTCCTTGCGCCCTACCTCTCCCCTTACCGGGACGACCCCTGGAAGGCAGTGGAGTCGCTGACCCGGGAGATCCAGTGGGGGATGGAGGCCCAGGTCATTCATGTGGAGCGGATCGATCTGGCGGAGCTGGTCCGGGAGGTGGAGGCCCTCTACCGCGGCGATCTGGTGCGCGAGCTCCAGGAAGAGCGAGGGCTCCCCGGGGAGCAGATCGATCTCTTCCGCCTGTCCCGGGCCATCGTCGCCGCCGTCCATCGCTTCAAGGCGAACGACCCCGATCGGGTGGAGCGCATCTGGCAGCGGATCCAGGCCTACAAGGGGCTCCTGGCCGAGTACCGGATCAAGGACCAAGCCGTGCGGGCGCGGCTTCAGTCCCCCCAGCCCGCTCGGCGGCTCGGCCGCTCCAGCCTGGGCCTGCTCGGGCTCCCGCTCTTCGCCTACGGCTTAGCGGTGAACGCGCTCCCCTATTTTGTGCCCCGCTGGCTCGCGCGGAACCTGACCCGGAAGGAGACCGACTACGCCACGGCCCGCCTGCTCTCCGCCATGGTTCTCATTCCGTTCTTCTGGGGGCTCGAGACCTGGGTGGTCTGGCGCCTGGCCGGCCTCGTGGCAGCGGTGTTGTTCTTCGCCTCGCTTCCGCTGAGCGGGCTCCTGGCCTACCGCTACCTGGGTGGCCTCGGTCGACTACGCCAGGAGCTGCGCTTCGCCCGGCTCGCCATGACCCGGAGCCATGCGGCCTCCCGGCTCCTGGCCGAGCGCGCGCAGATCCTGGAGGAGCTGGACCGGGCCAAGCGGGATTACCTGGCCGCCACCAAAGGCAGCACCTTCTGAGCGCGTCAGCGAGGGGAGGAAGTCCGATGAAAGCCTACGTGCTGATCGAGACCACGGCGGGCAAGACCAAGGGAGTCAAGAAGTCGCTCTCGAAGATCAAGGGCGGCCGATGCACGGTGCACTCCCTGGACGCGGTGACCGGGCCCTACGACTTCATCGCGGTCGTGGAGGGACCGAGCCTGGATGCCATCGGCCAGCTCGTCACCGAGGACATCGGTATCATCGACGGGGTCACGCGGACCACGACGTGTGTGGCGGTGGCCATCGGCTGACCGCGGCCGGTCCGCTGCCGAAGCGCGTGAGCCCGTGACTCCCCGCGTGGTCCTCCTCTACCACCCGGATGAGGCGGAGGCCTACGCGCGGCTGGTCAAAGCACCGCGCGGCTCAATCCGGCTCCACACCTGCAGGACGCGGGCGCAGGCTGAAGCCGTGGTCCGGGAAGCCGAGATCCTCTATGCGTGGAACTTCCCCGCCGACCTGCTGGCCCGGGCCGGACGCCTGAGATGGATCCAGGTGATGGGGGCGGGGGTGGAGCGGTTTCTGGCCCCCGAGCTTCCGCGCTCCGTGCGCATCACCCGGGCCACCGGCATCTTTGGCCCCTGGATCGCGGAGTACACCCTCGCCTGGTGCGGCTGGGTCACCCAGCGGCTCGAACGGATCCGGCAGGACCAGCGAGCGCGCCGCTGGGCGCCCCCGCCGCCCGACCGCTTGCGCGGAAAGACGCTGGCGGTTGTGGGGCTCGGCGACATCGGGCAGGAGATCGCCCGCGTTGCCCGGGCCATCGGCATGCGGGTCATCGGGGTGAGCCGGCGCGGAAGGGGGGCTCCCGGCATCCACGCGGTCTACCGGCCGGCGGCGCTCGGACGCGTGCTGGCCGGGTGCGACTTCGCGGTGGTGACCTTGCCCCTCACCCGGGACACCCGCGGGCTCATCGGCGAGCGCGATCTCCGCGCCATGAAGCCCTCCGCCTGGGTCCTGAAC
>JACQRS010000355.1 GCA_016206385.1 Candidatus Rokuibacteriota bacterium
CACCTTCTCCTTGGCGACGAGGAAGCGCCGTCGAAATCGCTGGGTGTAACCCACCACCGCGTCGACGCCGGATTGCTGAATCGCCGCGAGCACGCGGGCGGATTCCTTCAAGTCGGTAGCCAGGGGCTTCTCGATCAGCAGGTCCAGCCGACGGTCGATCGCGGCGAGGATGGGATCGACGTGGGCGTTCTCGTCGGTTGCGATGACGGCTGCCGTGGCCTCGGGACGCGCCAGCAGCTCGCGATAGTCTGTCGTCACGAAGTCGGCGCCGATCCGCTCGGCCACCTCTTTGGCTCGATCCGCGCGGATCTCAGCGACGCCAATCCACCCCACGTTCGGATGCTTCGCCGCGATCTCGCCCCGGATCAGGCCGATCCGCCCCGCCCCGACAATGGCCAACCCGATCTGCTTGGGTGAACGCTCGGCTCGCATGCTTGCCTCCTGTGATCCCCTACAGCAGAGGAAGCTTGACCGGCTCGTTGCGCTCGGCGGACAGGTCCGCAGCGAGCGTCACCTCCATCACCTGCCGCGCCTCGGCGGGCGTGACCAGCACGGCGCGGTCGAGCGCGACGGCCTCGATGAAGTGGATGGTCTCAGCCTGCATCGGGCCCTGATAGACGTGTCCGACCTGCTCGCCGGGCATCGTGGAGAGGGGCAGCACCATCCCTTTCTGCATCGTGTTCAGGATCATATCACGGTGGGTGTCGTCGATCAGGAGCGCGCCTTCGGTCGCGACGAACTCGATCGTCGCCGTTGAGAAGTGCGGGTAGCCGGGCGGCAGGGCCCACCCCGCGCCGATCGTGAACGCCGTCCCGTCCTCCATGGTGACCATGATCCAGGTGCAATCGGGAACACCGTGCGCCTGCTCCATGATCCGGTAGACCGACTGCGCGTAGACCCGCGTCGGGCGCAATGGCTCAAGGCACCAGAGGATGAAGTCGACGTCGTGGGTCGCTTCCATCACGGCCGGCGAGAGGCGGATCCGCCCCCCGATCTTGTGGCCGATGCTGCGCGAGACGTTCCGGCTCACCAGCGCGGTCACCGGCCGGCCAAGCGTCCCGTCCACGACGCACTTCTTCACGTAGGCGTATTTCGGGTTGAACCGCTGGGTGTAACCGATCGTGAACTTCAGCTCGCCCTCGCGGGCCAGGGCCATCAGCTCGTCTGCCTCCTTCAGCTCGAGCCCGATCGGCTTCTCCAGCAGCGTGTGCTTCCGGGCCAAGAGGCAATCGCGCGTGATGGGGTAATGGGTGTCTTCCGGGGTTGTGCAGACGAACACCGCGTCAATGTCCTTGCGGCGCAGCAGCTCGCGGTAATCGGCCGTCGCGGTCCTGGCCCGGGTCTCGCGAGCCACGCGCTCAAGCTTGCCCCGGTCGATCTCGGCCAGGTGCAGGCTCTCGACCAGGGGGTGTGCCGCGCACACCTTGGCCCGGATCTCGCCGATCCACCCCGTGCCGATCACGCCCACGTTGATGCGCCCCATGCTTCGTCCCCGAAGGCCGCACTCTACACGAGATCCCGAGCTCAATCAAGTGCCCGACCTATTGCGTTTTCCCTGCGCGCATAGTACGCTACCCGCGGTCCGGGTCATCTTCTGCGAGGAGAGCGTGCTCGCATCGCCGATCCGCGATGCCCGATTCGGAAACAGAACCAGCCGGGCGAAGAGGGGAGATCATGCCGTTCCACAACTGGAGCCAGATGGAGAGGAGCGTCATCAGCCCGCAGTACTCGACCGCCGAGGGGCCGACCATCAAGGGCCCGAAGATCGAAGTCGGGCGCTACCGCCTTGCCGCCGGAACCGGGGCGAAGCCGCACCGGCACCCGCAGGAACAGGTGATCAATGTCCTGGCCGGGAAGCTGCGGGTCCGCGTGGGGGACGAAGAGCGGATCCTCGGCCCGGGCGATGCCGCGCTCATCCCCGCCAACACGGAGCACGAAGCCTGGAGCGTGGACGGGGAGGCTGAGATCCTGAGCTGCAAGGATATCGTGGCCAACTGAGGCGAGGCGTGCCAGAGGCGAGAGCGCCTCGGCCCTCCCCTGAGGAGGTGTACCATGCGAAGGCGTAACGCATTCGCGTTGGTCCTGACAGCGTTCGTGACGGTCCTCGTGCCCGCGGTCTCCGCCCAGGCACAGGATTTCCCGACCAAGCCGATCACCCTGGTGATCCCATTTGGTCCCGGCGGATCGCACGACTTGACGGCCCGCGTCGTCGTCAGCGTCATCCCGACCTACCTGCCCCAGCCCGTCGTCATCCAGCTTCGGCCCGGTGGCGGCGGAGCGATCGGGTCGGACCAGGTGGCCAAGGCGCAGCCGGACGGCTACACCCTCCTCTTCGGGGCGCCCGGTCCCAACAGCACCCTGCCGGCCGTAGAGGGGCGGTCTCACGGCCCGGACACCCTGGTGGCGGTGGCCAAGATCAACGAGAGTCCCGTCGTGCTGATCACCCGATCGGACCGACCTTATAAAAATCTGAAAGAACTCGCGGAGTGGGCGAAGGCGAATCCCGGAAAGCTGACCCACGCCAACACGGGGCCATGGGGCGCCTCCGACGTACCCATGAAGCAGCTGATGAAGGACTACGGCATCACGGCCCAGATCGTCCCGTACGACGGCGGCGGTCCGGCCCTGCTCGCGGTGCTCGGGGGCCACGCGGATACAACCTTCACCCTCACCGCCCAGTCGACTCCCCACATCAAGGCCGGGAAGCTGAAGCCGCTGGCGGTGATGGGCAAGAAGCGGCACCCTGAACTGCCCGACGTGGCGACCTCGATCGAGCAAGGGTTCAACGTCACCTACACCATCTGGCGCGGGATCCTGGCG
>JACQRS010000055.1 GCA_016206385.1 Candidatus Rokuibacteriota bacterium
ATCTCGTCCTGCTTGAGGTGCAGGGGCTCGCCCGCCGCCGTCCGGATCTGCTCCTTGATGAGGTCGATCCCGGTGACCTGCTCCGTCACCGGGTGCTCCACCTGGATCCGGGTGTTCACCTCGATGAAGTGGAAGCGCCCGGTGCGATCCACCAGGAACTCCACGGTGCCCGCGCTCACGTAGTTCACGGCGCGCGCCACGGCCAGCGCCGCCTTGTAGAGTCCGGCCCGGGTCTCGGCCGAGAGCGCCGGAGCCGGGGCCTCCTCGAGCAGCTTCTGGTGCCGACGCTGGATCGAGCAGTCGCGCTCTCCCAGGTGGATCCGGGTGCCTGCGCGGTCGCCGAGAACCTGCACTTCGACGTGGCGACTCTCCTCGATGAACTTCTCGAGATAGATCTCCGACGATCCGAAGGCCGCAGCGGCTTCCGCCCGGCAGGTGGCGAAGGCCTGCTCGAGCGCGTCCCGATCGCCGACCACCCTCATCCCGCGCCCGCCGCCTCCGGCCGAGGCCTTGAGCACGACCGGGTACCCGACCCGATCAGCGACCGCCAGCGCCTCTTCCTTGTCCTTGAGGACGCCATCGCTCCCCGGCACGACCGGCGCGCCGGCCTGTCGGGCGAGCGCCCTGGCCTGGGCCTTGTCGCCCATGAGGCGGATGGCCTCGGGGGCTGGGCCGATGAAGACGATCCCGCACGCGCGGCAGATGTCGGCGAAGGCCGCGTTCTCGGCCAGGAAGCCGTACCCGGGGTGGATGGCCTCACTGTCGGTGATCTCGGCCGCCGAGATGATGCCGGGGATGTTGAGATAACTGGATCGCGCGTCGTCCGGTCCGATGCAGATGGACTCCTCGGCCAGGCGCACCGGCAGGGAGTGGGCGTCGGCTTTGGAGTGGGCGACGACGGCGCGGATCCCCATCTCCCGGCAGGCTCGGAGGACCCTGAGGGCGATCTCTCCCCGATTCGCGATCAGTATTTTATGGAACACTCACGCGGGCTCGATGAGAAACAGCGGCTGGCCGTACTCCACCGGCTGGGCGTTCTCCACCAGGATCTTCACGATCCGGCCCGCCACCTTGGACTCGATCTCGTTCATGAGCTTCATCGCCTCGATAATGCACAGGATCTGCCCGACCTTGATGAGATCCCCTTCGCGCACGTAGGGAGCAGCTTCCGGGGCCGGCGCCCGGTAAAAGGTGCCCACCATGGGCGCCTCGATGGTGACGAGCTGCGTTCGGGCGTGGCCGATCGCCTCCGTGGCCGCCGGCCCCCGCGTCGATGCCGAAGCCAGATCCGCCTGGCCGGGCGCCGGAGCCAGCTCCCGGCGGATCCGGATGCGCGTGTCCCCCCAGCTCACCTCGAGCTCAGTGAGCCCTTTGGCCAGGGCGAGGTCCACCAGCTCGCGGATCTCCCTGAGCGGCGGCGAGGGCTCGGGCTGTTGCTTTGGAGGCATCGTCTATGCCGATTCCGACCGGGCCGCAACGCGGCCGATATAGGCGGCTGTCCGCGTGTCCACCTTGACCACGTCGCCCTCGTTCACAAAGAGCGGCACGGAGACGACGGCGCCGGTTTCCAACGTCGCAGGCTTTGAACCGCCGGAGGCGGTGTCCCCGCGCACGCCGGGCTCGGTCTTCACCACGGTGAGCTCCACGAAGGTGGGAAGCTCGACCCCGAGCGGCGCGCCGTCCACGTAAAGGACCTCCACCTCGGTGTTTTCCTTCAGGAAGTCCCGGCTCTCCCCGACCTCTTCCTCGGAGAGCGCGATCTGGTCGTAGGTCTCCAGGTCCATGAAGTGGAAGCGGTCATCCCGGTAGAGAAACTGCATCCGCTTCTCCTCGAAGTTCACCAACGGCACTTTTTCCTCGGCCCGGAAGGTCTTGTCGATGACGGTCCCGAGCGTGAGGTGCTTCAGCTTGGTGCGGACGAAGGCGCCGCCCTTTCCGGGCTTGACGTGCTGGAAGTCCACGATGGCGTAGGGCTCGCCGTCCAGCTCGATCTTCAGCCCTTTGCGAAAATCGTTGGTGGAGATCTGCATGGCGGTCGTCACACTTTCCGTCGCGCGCGCTTGGCGTTGAGCGCGTCCTCGAGTCGTTTCCAGGCGACGGCGTTCGACGGATCGCGCTTGACGATCCGGAGGAAGATCGTGGCGGCCTCGTCCACGAGGCCCTGCTGGAGGCAGAGCGTGCCGAAGGTCACCGTCACGAAGGTCTCGTCGTCCAGCAGGCGGAGGATCGCCGAGCCCTCGCCCGTGGCGCCACGCCCCTGGAGCAGCTCCAGTTGGGCGCGGGAGTCCTGGTCGGCCGGGTCCAGCTCCACCACCCGCTCCAGGTGCGTGACCGCCCGGTCCAGGGCGCCGCGCTTCACCGCCAGCTCGGCGAGCAGCCGGTGGCTCTGGACGTCGTCGGGCGCACGCGACACGACGGAGGTGAGCTCTTGAAGGGCGCCGTCCTGGTTTCCGGCATCCAGGTATGCCTTCGCCAGGATCACGCGGGCCGTCGTGTAATGGGGGTAGCGTCGGAGCCCGTCCTCGCAGAGGGCGATGGCCTCCTGAGTCCGTCCGACCTTCCGGTACGCCTCGGCCAGCGGCGCGAACGCCAGCGAGGTGGGGTCCTTGGCCAGCCGCTCCTCGTACCGGCGGATGGTGCTGACGGGATCCTGGGCCACGCTTGCCCCGCCGGGGCGAGCAGTGGGATCAGCCATGACGGTTTTGTTATACGGGCTGATCGGGTGGTTGTCAACCGACCGCGGTGGCTGATTCAGCTTCGCCGGCGTCCCGCCGGTGTTTCTGCTTGAATCTCTTGGAGCACTTCAACCACCAGCTCAGTCGGAACGTCGAAGACGAGCCGGTGGGTGCCAATGCGGGGGGCGAGGACAAAGGGAACCCGTCCCGCCCGGGCTTTCTTGTCCCGGCCGATGGCCTCGAGGATGAGGGCGCTGTCCACTCCCGAGAAGGTCACGGGCAGCCCGACGGCTTCGAGGAGCCGGAGCTGGCGCTGGGTGGTGTCGGGATCGGCGAGCCCCAGGCGCTCGGCAATCCGGGCTTCGACGGCGATCCCCAGCGCCACGGCCTCGCCGTGAGTCCACCGGGAGTATCCCGTCACGGCCTCCAGGGCGTGGCCCACGGTGTGGCCGTAGTTCAGCACCGCCCGCAGCTCGGCTTCCGTCTCGTCCGCCTCCACGACCCGGGCCTTCAGCCGGCAGGAGCTCGCGACGATGCGCTCGAGCGTCGGGAGATCCCGGGCCAGGAGCTCGGGGATGTGGGCTTCGACATCGGAGAAATACCCCGCGTCCAGGACGATCCCGTGCTTCACGACCTCCGCAAGTCCCGACCGGAACTCGCGCTCGGGCAGCGTGAGGAGCACCTGCGGGTCCACCATGACGAGGCGGGGCTGGTGGAAGGTGCCGATGAGGTTCTTCGCCAGAGGATGGTCAATGGCGTTCTTGCCGCCGATAGCGGCGTCCACCTGGGCGAGGAG
>JACQRS010000350.1 GCA_016206385.1 Candidatus Rokuibacteriota bacterium
GTGGTGACGCCGTGCCACGAGGAGCACGAGGCGAAGGGGTCCCAGGTGAGCTGAGCGTCGTAATGGGTGTGGGGATCGATGAAGCCGGGGGCCACGGCGAGACGGCTGGCGTCGATCTCTTCCCTACCGCGCCCGCTCACGGCGCCCACCTCGGTGATCTGCCCCTTGCCGACGGCCACGTCCCCGTGCCTGGCAGGAGATCCGGTGCCGTCAACGATCAGGCCGCCGCGGATCACGAGATCATGGGTCATGGGGGCCTCCCCTGGATCGCCGGGTTTCAGTGATGGCCGCTCTGGTAGATGATGCTGTCGCTGAGCTCGCCGCGGGCGAGGAGCTGAGCGAGCCGGGAGCGCTGGAGCTTGCCGCTGGAGGTCTTGGGGAGCGTCCGGGGCTTGGCCAGGAGCACGCGGGCCGGGTGATGCCCGCACCGGGCGTGGACGCGCTGCGAGATCTCCCGCACCAGGTGGGAGAGGGTTGCGTGATCGGGCGCGATGTCCCGCACCTCGGCCACCACGTGGAGCCGCTGGGTCCCCAGCCGCTCGCTCTCGATACCGACAGCGGCGGAATAGCGGATGCCCGGAATCTGGTCCACCACGTCCTCGATGTCGGAGGGAACCAAGTTCTCGCCCGCCACGATGATCAGGTCCTTGAGCCGGCCGGTGATGTAGAGGTAGCCGTCGGAGTCGAGGAACCCCAGATCCCTGGTTCGGAGCCAGCCGTCGGGCATCAAGACCTCTCGTGTGGCCTCGGGGTTATTGTAGTAGCCCTGCATGATGCCCGGGCTCTTCACGGCGATCTCCCCCTCGGGGCCTGGCGGGAGAACCGACTCACCGCCCATGATGCGGATCGAGACGCCCGGGCAGGGCTTTCCGACGGAGAGAAAGCGTCGTGACGGATCCAGGCGGAGCGGCTCGCCCCTGGGCCAGATGGCCACGCCCAGGGTCGCCTCGGCCAGCCCGTAGCAGGGAACCACGATGTCCTTCAGCTCGAACTTCTCCTCGAAGGCCCGGATGGTGGAGAGCCGGACCGGCTCGGCCCCCGAGAGCGCCATCTTGAGGGAAGAGAGGTCGAGGCCCGCGGTGTCCTTCACATTCCTCACGCAGTTTCGATACCCGAAGTCCGGCGACACGGTAAATGTGGCGCGCTCCTGGGTGACGGTCTCGAGCCACTCCCGGGGATTTCTGAGGTCCGGCGGAAGGAGTGTCAGCTTCGCCCCGAGGTACGGAGGCGTGAAGGCGCAGCCGATGAGCCCCATGTCGTGGTAGAGCGGGAGCCAGCTCACCACGACGTCCCGGGGAGTGAGGCTGGCCGCCTCCGCCATGAACTTGATCGTCTCCACGACATTGGCATGGGAGAGCACCACGCCGCGCGGGTCGTCGGTGCTCCCGGAGGTGTACTGGATGAAGGCGGTCTCCTCCGGACGAGCCGTCGGGAGCGCGCGGGGCGGGTCACCGCCCTCGAGCTCCAGGGGGGTGAGGAAGTGGCGGACGTTGGCCGCGGCGGCGCGCGCCTCCTCCACGCTGGCCCTGAACCAGTCGATGGAGACCACGGCCTTGGCCTCGGAGTTCCCGAAGATATTGGCCATCCCCTCGGGGCTCATCGTGGGGTAGAGGGGAACGGGCACGGCCCCGAGGTGCAGGGCTCCGAAGAACGTGTAGAAGAACTCCATACAGGTGGGATAGACGAGACAGACCTTGTCTCCCGGGCCGACGCCGACCTTGGCAAGGCCCCCAGCATACCGGTGGCTCATCTCCCAGAGCTGACCAAAGGTGAGCGGCTGGCCATAGAGGGTGAAGTAAGTCCGGTCCGGGTCTGCCGCAACCCGTCGTGCCATCAGCTCGGTGAGCGTCATGGCTACCGTCGCTCCTCGAGGACCGCTTGAACCTGGCGTTCCTGCCCGTCGCGGAGAATGACCACGTCCACGCGATCTCCGGGCCGTCGCCCCCGGAGAGCGAACGTCAGGTCGTCCAGCGTCTTCACCTGGACCCCCGCGAACCTCACGATGACATCGCCGACGCGAACGCCGGCCCTTTCCGCCGGGCTTCCCGGCCGCACCCCGCTGATCCGCACGCCGGGCCGCTCCGCCTCGCCGAAGTCAGGGACCACGCCGAAAACTGGGCCGTAGCCGCTAGCTCCGGCGCGCGCGGGGGGACCCTGTAGCTTCACGTAAGCGGGCGGGACGCGCTGGCTGCCGACTGCGGCGATGATCCGGGCCGCGAAGGTCGTCACGGTCTCGAGCCCCTGGGAGTTGAGCTTCTCCCAGGTGTCCGTGGGCCGATGGTAGTCGCCGTGGGCGCCCGTGAAAAGGAAGAGCACAGGCCGCTCGCGCGTGTAGAAGGCCGTGTGATCTGACGGGGAGAAGGGGTCTCCGAGAAGGTGGAGCGAAAGGCCGAGCCCCTGGGCGCTGTCGCTGACCACCTGGCGGAGCCCGGTCCCGCTGTCCACCCCGGCGACGTAAAGCTTGCCCTCTCTCAGCCGCCCCACCATGTCCAGATTCACCACCAGCACCGTCTTCTCCAGCGGGAACGCCGGCTGCTTCACGTATTGGTTCGAGCCCAGCAGCCCCATCTCCTCGCCCGCGAATGCGACGAAGACCAGCGTGCGCGTGAGGCCACCCGCCCCCGCGAAGCCCTTCGCCAGCGCCATCACCGCCGCGGTGCCTGAAGCGTTATCATCCGCCCCGGGATGGATCGCTCCCCCCTTGTCCGGAGCCAGGGAACCATCGCCCCCGCGTCCCAGGTGGTCGTAGTGGGCGCCCACCACGACGGCCTCCTCTTTGAGTTGGGGATCGGTGCCCGGGAGGATGCCCACCACGTTGGCGGTCATGCCGCGGTCGCGGATCAGGCTGACCTCGAGCCTGATCCGCACTCCCGGAAGAGGAACGGACTGGGGTGTCAGGCTCCGGTCAATGGCGTCGGCGAGGTCGGCGAGCCGCTTCCCCGAGGGCGCGAGAAGCGATTCGCCCACAGCGCGCGTGATGGCCGCAGCCATGATCCCCCACGGCTGGCTGAGACCGCGGAGCGCCGGCAGCGCGTCGCGGCTGGCCGAAGGATGGGCGAGGAGGAGGATCGCCCGCGCGCCGTGCTCGCGGGCGTTGATGATCTTGTGGCTCCGCTGGGAATAGTGGTAGGCCTCGGGGCGGCGGAACGGGCTCGCCGGATCCTCGGAGCGCGGCTCCCGGCTCATGGCCAGAACGATCTTACCCCTCACGTCGAGGCCCGCGTAATCGTCGTAATGGAGGTCCGGAGCCGTGATCCCGTAGCCGACAAAGACCAGCTCGCCAACCTCGCTCCCGTCGGCCGAGACCGCCAGCGGCGTGAACTCCCGGCCGAGAGCCAGCGCTCGCGTAAACGGCGCGAGCATGGTCAGCCCGTTGGTTGGTCCGAGCCGGATCCCTGTCGGGACGGAGAAGGACTGGAGATACCCTCCCGCATCACCGCCCGGCGTCAGGCCCACCTCCCGGAAGATCCGGCTGATGTGGCGGGCCGCGCGGTCTCCTCCCGCCGTGCCGGCGGCGCGCCCCTCCATCTCGGGGGCGGAGAGGATCTTGACCTGATCCAGGAGCCAGCCGGCGGATGGGACCTGCGAGCTGGCGAGAGCCGGCGCTCCGGCGGGGAGCGCCGCGAGCGGAGCCAGGCTGACGACGAGCGCAAGCAGCGAGACGAGCAGCGATTTGAGCCGGAGCGGAGTCACGACCGCTATTCTAGTGGATTTCGGCGTGGCGGAAAAGCGACGGGCGCCCTAGCCGGCGCGGCGAGCCCTGTCCATGACCTGGGCGGGATAGCGGTGGAGTGCGTCGATCAGTGCGGGAACGGTCTCGAGTTCTCCGTCGAGGGCGAGCCCGTAGGCCTCCAGCACTACCCGTTGGAAGCTCAGCTTGTCAGCCTGACTGGCCCGGTCGAGCCGCTCGAGGCGCGCGAGGTAGACGGCCAGGGCGCGCGCCCATGCGCGGGTGGTCTGCCGAAGCAGCGGCGGGGGTGGGACGGCGTCCAGAAGCTGCTTGGCGCCATGCCGGATCAACACCAGCCGGATGAGATCCTCGCGGTGGAACCGGTGGACCGCGCGGTCAAAGGCGCGGATCCCCGCCGGACCCAGGCGAAGGAGCGCTTCCGTTGCGCGTCGGAGCACTGCCGGAGCTTCGCCGCGCCAGCGGGCCCCCTCAATGACACCAAGCAACGTGGAGATCGCAGCTGCCGACCCGAGCTGGCCCAGGAGCCACGCGGCCTCCACCTGCGCCTCGGGGGTCCCCGCCTCCAAGGCGTGGCACAGGGCTCGGACGACCGGCAGCCCCGCCGCCTGGAGGACTCGGACGGTCTCGGAGCGGGTGAGGCTCGCGAGCTGCCCGTCGATGAGCACGAGGAGTTCCCCACGGACTCCTGCCTTGATTTCGACGCGCGCCGGTTTCGCGCGCCGTGCCGCGCCGGCGTATCGTGTTGGCGGGAATGCTCTGTCCCACATGCCCGATCCCCGGGTCGAGCCAGGCTTTGAAACTGAGGAGTTGGACGGGAAACAACCGGAGGGTCCTACGGGGAAACCTCTGAGGGTTGAACCCGACTGCCGTACCCCTCGAGCGACCTGCTCTCGTAACCATTGTCCGCCCGCGGAGCGGACGGGTCAAGTCGCGGGCAGGCTACTTCTTGGCGGCCTGCACCTTTCTCGCCGGAGCCGCCTCGGCGCGGCGCGCTTCGGCACGGCCGGGCGCCTTGGCAGGCGGCTTCTTTTCCTTCGGGACCCGCTTGGCCAGGCTCTCCTTGAGCGCTTCCATCAGATCGATCACCTGGGCGCGCTGGACCTGAGGGCCGACTGCGGTGACCTCCTTCCCCTCGATCTTCAGGTTGACGAGGTCCAGCACGCGCAGCCGGTAGTCGTCTTTGTACTGCTCCGGGTTGAACTCGTCGTTTGCCAGCTCGTCGATCAGGCGGAGGGCCAGCTCCACCTCGCCCTCCTTGATCTTGGCCGACTGCCCCTTGTCGATCTCGCCGAACTCCCGCACCTCGTCGGAAAAGTACATGGTGTGGAGCATGAGGCCGCCCTGGGCCGGACGGATCAGGACCAGGCTCTCCTTGCCCCGCATGACGAACTTGGCCAGCGCCACCCGGTCGGTCTTGGCCATGGCGTCGGCCAGGAGCCGGTAGGCCTTCTCGCCGCCCTTGTCGGGGCCCAGGTAATCGGTCTTCTCGAAGTAGATCGGGTCCACCTTGGGGAGCGGCACGAACTCGGCGATGTCGATGATCTTGGAGGCTTCACCCTCCAGCGACTTCAGCTCCTCTTCAGTCAGCCGGACGTACTGGTCCTTGGA
>JACQRS010000398.1 GCA_016206385.1 Candidatus Rokuibacteriota bacterium
GCATAAATCAGCTTGCCGAGCATGGTGTAGCTGGCGATGGTCCATGCCAGCTCGATGATCTCGGGCTCGGAGTAGTGCTGCCTGAGACCCTCCCAGACGCTGGCAGGAATCGTCCGGTGGTCCCGGTAGAACGCTTCGGTGAAGCATAGGACCGCCTTCTCGGCTGGGCTGAAGTTCGCACTCTCGAAGTCATCCACGCGGGCCAGCTCGGCTTCGGTCGTGACACGCCTTGCCAAGGCGTAGCGCGTGGATTGTCAGTAATGGCACTCGTTCAGGTTTGCGATACGGATCCGGGCCAGCTCCTTGACCCGGACGGGCACGCGTCCCTTGTTGACCAAGGGGCCATAGAATTCGAGAAACCGCTTGAAGAAGTCTGGCATCTGGCCGAAGACACGGTGCATGTTGACGTCCCCGCCCTGAGCCTGCCACCGCTCGGTTGCCTCGCGAAGCGCGGGATCCAGCTCCTCGAGCTCCAGCATCCGCGTTATGGGCATCGTTGTCCTCCCGCGTCAGATTTCCAATCGTGACGAAGCTCGGGCGCTCCGCACGCCTCACGAGGTCGGCCCCCACTCGGGGATGCCTTCGATCGGCGAGGAGGCGGTGGCGTAGAGCTTCTTCGGGATCCGGCCCGCCTTGAACGCGAGCCGCCCCGACTCGACGGCCAGCTTCATCGCGCGCGCCATGGCCACGGGGTCCTTGGCGCCGGCGATGGCGGTGTTCATGAGCACGCCGTCGCAGCCGAGCTCCATGGCGACCGTGGCGTCGGAGGCGGTGCCGACGCCAGCGTCGACGATCACCGGGGCGGTGACGGTCTCCAGGATGATCTTGACGTTGTACGGGTTGCGGATCCCGAGGCCGGACCCGATCGGGGCGCCGAGGGGCATCACGGCAGAGGCCCCGGAGTCCTCGAGCTTCTTCGCCAGCACGGGGTCATCGTTGGTGTACGGCAGGACGACGAACCCCTCGCGGGCGAGGATCTTCGTGGCCTCGAGCAGCCCCTGGACGTCGGGAAAGAGCGTGCGGGCGTCGCCGATCACCTCCAGCTTCACCATCTCGCCGAGCCCCGCCTCACGCGCCAGGTAGGCCGTGCGCACCGCCTCATCAGCGGTGTAGCAGCCTGCGGTATTGGGCAGGAGCGTGTACCGCGCGGGATCGATGTAGTCGAGCAGCGACTCCCCTTTCCCCGGCAGGCTGATCCGCCGGACCGCCACGGTCACGATCTGGGCTCCCGAGGCTTCGATGGCCTCCCGCATGATCTCGAAGGACGGATACTTGCCCGTCCCCACGATCAGCCTGGACTGGAACTCCTTGCCTCCCACGACCAGCGGCGTATCGTTCATCGCCTATCCCCCCTGCATCGGGTGGACAATCTCCACCCGATCCCCCTCGCGAAGCACGGTCTTCGCGTGCGAATGCTTTGGAAGAACCTCGCGGTTCAGGGCCACGGCGGTGTAGTCCCGTCGGACCTCGAGCTGGCTCAGCAGCCCTTCGATCGTGATCGCGTCGGCCACCTCCATGGCCTTGCCGTTCACCGTGATCTTCACCTGACCTCCGGAAACGAAAAAACCGCACCCGTGGGTGCGGTCATCACTCATCGCTGGACCTCGCCGCGTTCCCTTCGCTGGGATTATCCAGATCAGGTTCGAGGGGTCCCGGGCCGCACCCGGTTCTCAGGGCAACCTCCCCCCGCGACGACGACCGTATTATACCTCGCCCGAAAGCTGGCGGGCCAGCACCTCCGCGTCCGTGGCCGGCACCTGGCAAACGTAGCGCCGGCAGACATAAGCGGTGGCCTCCCCCTGGATGGCCGACCGGGACTCGAGCAACGGGATGCCCCGAGCCGCTGCGGGATCGCCTTCTTGGCAACCGGTGACGACCCGGTTAGGCAGATAGCGGCCGAACAGCTCACGGAGCAGGCTGTCCAGGCCGTCGCCGCCGCGGGGCCAGATCAGCGCCACTTCAACGACCGGGCCCAGGTGGAAGTCCAGCCCCGAGAGCCACCGGCCGAAGCCCGAGGGGTAGCGGCCCACCAGGTCTGCCATGGGGCGGAGGGCCTGTACCGCCAGCCGCTCGTAGGCCTCCTCTCCGGTGAGGATCGCGAGCCTGAAGAGCAGCTCCACCGCCACCGAGCTGCCACAGGGGACGGCGTTGTCGAAGAGGTTCCGCGGGCGCACCACGAGCCGCTCGTGATCCACACCGGTGTCAAAGAACCCCTCCCGCTCCTGATCCCAGAAGAGCCGGAGCATGTCATCAGCCAGACGGCGCACCTCGCCGAGCCATCGGGCGTCGAACGTCGCCTCGTAGACCGCCAGGAGCGCGTCGGCGAGCATCGCATAGTCTTCGAGATACCCGAGGAGCTTGGCCTCGCCGTCCCGCCAGCTCCTGAGCAACCGCCCGTCCTTCTGCATCGCCGACAGGATGAACTCCGCATTCCTCACCGCCGCCCGGGTGTAGTCGGAGCGGCCGAGGGACCGGCCAGCCTCGGCGAAGGCACGGCAGGCCAGGCCGTTCCAGGCCACGAGCACCTTGTCGTCCCTGCCGGGATGGACCCGACGCTCCCGGGCCGCGTAGAGCTGTTGACGGGCACGCGAGATCAACCCGCCCAGGTCGGCCTCAGAGATGCCGAGCTGAGCCGCCACCTCGGTGGGCTCCCGGGGAACACAGAGAATGCTGCGCCCCTCGAAGTTCGGCCCATCGTCCACGCCCCAGTAGGGAAGCGCGGCCCGCGCCTCCTCGCCCGTGCCGAGGACCTCGCGCATCTCCTGAGGGGTCCAGAGGAAGAACTTTCCCTCCTCTCCTTCGGAGTCCGCGTCCTGGGCGGAGTAGAAGCCACCGTCCGGGTGCGTCATCTCCCGGAAGATGTAGTCGAGGGTCTCCTCGGCGATCCGCCGGTACTCCGGGTCTCCGGTGGCGAGCCACGTGTGGAGATAGAGGCGGGCGAGCTGGCCGTTGTCGTAGAGCATCTTCTCGAAGTGCGGCACCAGCCATTGCGCGTCGACGGAGTAGCGATGGAAGCCGCCCCCGAGCTGATCGTACATCCCGCCCCGCGCCATCCGCGTCAGGGTGTGGGTGAGCATCTGGTGAGCCCGGGGGTTACCGCTACGCTTCCGGAAGCGCAGGATGAGCTCCCAGATCATCGGCTGGGGAAACTTGGGCGCGTGCCCGAGGCCGCCATCCCGGTCGTCGAACTCGGAGGAGAGGTGCTGGAAGGCCGAGAAGAGAATCTCCTCCGTCAGCAGGGCCAGCGATCCCCCGAGTCGCTCGCTCTGCCGCATCTGCTCGACGAGCCGACGCCCGGCCTCCATCACCTCGCCCTTCTTGTTCCGGTAGGCATCGGCAACCGCCCGGAGCAAGCGGGGAAAGGCCGGGAGCCCATGACGGTCCACGGGCGGGAAGTACGTCCCGCCGTAAAGCGGGACTCCATCGGCTGTCAAGAAGACCGTCATCGGCCAGCCGCCATGCCCGGTCATGGACTGGACCGCCTGCATGTAGATCTGGTCCACGTCCGGCCGCTCCTCCCGGTCCACCTTGATGTTGACGAACAGCTCGTTCATGAGCCGGGCGATCTCCGGATCCTCGAAGGACTCACGCTCCATCACGTGGCACCAGTGGCAGGCCGAGTACCCGACAGAGAGCAGGACGGGCTTGTCCTCCGCCTTCGCCTTCTCAAAGGCCTCCGGTCCCCACGGGAACCAGTCCACGGGATTGTGGGCATGCTGGAGGAGGTAGGGGCTCGTCTCCTTGGCCAGGCGGTTCGTGTGCCGGGTGGTCATCGGAGCGCTCGAAGGCTCACGCGGAAGGGACAAAGGGAAGCGCCGTCACCCGAGCCGGGACCGTCCCCTCGTGGTGACGCACCATGACGGGCGTGCCGGGCTCAAGGTGCTCCCGCCGGAGGTAGGCCAGAGCGATGGGGCGTCCGAGCGTGAGGGAGTAGACCGCCGAGGTGACGCGCCCGATCTCCCCGCCCTCGGCGAACACAGCGGCGCCGTGATCGGGCACCTCAGTCGAGTCAAGCGTGATGCCGGTGAGGAGGCGGTTGACATGGCCACGGTACTTGATCCGCGCCACGATCTCCTGGCCGATGTAGCAACCCTTGGTGTAGCTCACCAGGTGCTCGAGCGGCGCCTCCATGAGGAGGGTGCTGTCATCCACATCGTGGCCGAAGCACGGAACGCCGGCCTCGACCCGGAGCACGGTGAGAGCCGAGCCCCCGACAGGCCTGAGCCCGTGGGGCCTGCCCGTCTGGAGGAGCCTACGCCAGACCTCAGCGGCGAGCTCGCACGCCACCCAGACGTGGTAGCCCGGGACACCAAGCTCGTCCACGCGGCAGACGCGCGCCGAAGCGTTCACCACGGTCCGCTCGGCATGCCGATACGGCTCGAGCTCGAGTGGCGAGCCGCTCGCGTCGGCGAGGACCGCTGCCGCCTTGGGCCCGTGAAGCGCGAAGAGCGCGAAGGCCTCGGTGACATCGGTGAACTCGACCTTCTCCGAGATCAGGAACTTGTCCAGCGTCTGTAGCGTCTTCTCCGTCATTCCGGGCGGCAGCTCGAGGAGGAGGCGGTCCTCAAGCGCGAGGACCGTGAGGAGCGCCTGCACCTTGCCGTGAGCATCGAGGAATGCCGCGGGGCAGGCCTGGCCAGGGGTCAGCGCTTTGAGGTCGTTTGTGAGCATTCCCTGAAGAAAGCTCACCCGATCCCGTCCCGTGACCTCTACCTTCCCGACCAGGGATCGGTCAACGAGCCCAGCCGCCGCCCGGACCGCGCGGTGCTCGGCGGCCGGATCACCATAGTGGACAGGCAGGAGCCAGCCGCACGCCTCCTCGACGACCGCCCCGGCTGAGACATGAAGCTCGTGAAGCGTCAACGTGTTCGGCATCAACCGTATTGTGGGGGCCACCCCGGACGATGTCAACTTGCCAGGGGCGCTCCGCGCGCTCATGATAGAACGGTCAAATCGCCGGGGGATGGGATGGACACCAACGTCCTGGGGCTGGCGCGTCAAGCGGTGGAGCACTACGTCCACACCCACACCCTTTTGCCCCAACCCGATTCTCTCCCCGCCGAGCTGAGCAGCCCCCTCCCTGTCTTTGTGAGCCTCCGGGTCGGCGACACCCTCCGCGGATGCATCGGCACGCTGATGGCCACCAAACCCACGCTGGCCGAGGAGATCATCGCCAACGCCGTCGCCGCGGCTGTCAACGATCCCCGTTTCCCGCCGGTGAGCGCGGCCGAACTCCCGACCCTCTCCTATGAGGTGGACATTGTGGACCCCCTCGAGCGCGTCCCCGGCGAAGAGGAGTTGGATCCGGCCCGGTACGGTGTCGTGGTGGAGCGCGACAACCGGCGGGGCGTCCTGCTGCCGGCCATCGAGGGGATCACCTCGACGAAGCAGCAGGTGGCCATCGCGCGCATCAAAGCCGACATCGCTCCCGAGGAGCCGGTCACGCTGTACCGGTTCAGCGTGCGCCGGTTCAGGGAAGGCGCGTGATTCCCGAGCCGGCCCTGCGGCGCTCGTTCCAGCGGCGGCTCCTCGCGTGGTACCAACGGCACCGGCGCGACCTGCCCTGGCGCCGGACCCGCGATCCTTACCGGATCCTGGTCTCCGAGATCATGCTCCAGCAAACCCAGGTCGAGCGCGTGATCCCCAAGTACCACGAGTTTCTCGCCAGGTATCCGAC
>JACQRS010000399.1 GCA_016206385.1 Candidatus Rokuibacteriota bacterium
GAGAGGGCAGGGTGAGGGGCCGGATTACCCCTTCGGAAGCCCCAGCACGCGCTCGCCGATGATGTTGCGCTGGATCTCCGTGGTCCCGCCCTCGACGGAGTTGGCCCGGGAGCGGAGGAAGGTGTACTGCCAGATGCCGTGCTCGACGGCCCAGTCGGAGCCCTTCGTGAGCTGCTGGTAGGGCCCCTGGATCTCCATGGCCAGATCCTGCAGCCGCTGGTGGGTGTCGCACCACCAGATCTTGCCGGTGGAGGCCTCGGGGCCGGGCAGTTCACCCTTGAGGAGCTTGGTCACGGCGCGGGCGCCCGTGTACCTGAAGACCTCCGTATCGATCCAGAGCTGGGCCAGCTTCTGCCGAATGAGGGGGTCCTGAGTCGCGGACTCGCCGTTCTTCTTGGTCCGCTTGGCCAGCTCGATGAGCGCATCCAGCGCGATCCGCATCCTCACCTGGAGGCCGAAGCCCAGCGCCAGCCGCTCGTACATGAGCGTGGTGATCCCCACCTGCCAGCCGTTGTTGAGACCCCCCAGGATGTTCTCCGCCGGCACGCGGACGTTCTCGAAGAACACCTCGTTGAACTCGGCGTCCCCGGTGAGCTGCCTGAGCGGCCGCACCGTGACGCCCGGGGAGTGCATGTCCAGGAGGAAGTAGGTGATGCCCTTGTGCCGCTCCGCCCCCGGGTCGGTCCGCGCGAGGAGCATCATCCAGTCGGAGACGTGGGCGACGCTGGTCCAGACCTTCTGACCGTTGACGATGAAGGAATCGCCGTCGCGCGCGGCCTTGGTCTGAAGCGAGGCGAGGTCCGAGCCGGCGTTGGGCTCCGAGTACCCCTGGCACCAGATCTCCTCGCAGGAGAGGATCTTGGCCAGGTAGCGCTTCTTCTGCTCCTCCGTCCCGTAGGCGATGATGGTGGGGCCCGCCATGCCGATGCCGAGGATGTTCAGGATCGGAGGCGCCTTGGCCAGGGCCAGCTCCTGATGGAGGATCAGCTCCTCCATGAAGGTGAGCCCCCGGCCGCCGTACTCCTTGGGCCAGGTCAGGCCGAGTAAGCCCGCCTCGTGGAGCTTCCGCTGCCACTCGCGCAGAAAGCCGTAGAACTCGGGGCGCGGCACGTCGGGGCCCGCCACGACGCGCGAGGTCCACTCCTGCGGGAGGTTCTTCCTGAGCCAAGTCCGCACTTCGTCGCGGAAGGCCTGCTGCTCAGGGGTCAATGTGAGGTCCATGGGCGTCTCCTCGCTCAGAGTCGAGACCGGCCGCCGTTCCGGCAAGCGGGCAGGAGAGAATGCCAACGCGACTGAACGTCGGTTCAGCGCCATTCTACTGACGCCAGAGAGCCCAAGTCAAGCGAGTCGGTTATACTTCCTCTCCGTGGCCACGATCTCGCTGTCCCGGCTTCGTCAGGACCTGGAGGCCCTGGCCCGCTTCGGGAAGACCGGAAGCGGGGTGACACGGCCGGCCTGGAGCCCTGCCCATGAGGAGGCCCGGTCCTGGCTCCTCGGGCGATTGAGAGAAGCCGGGCTCAGCCCCTGGGTGGATCCCGCCGGGAACACCTTCGGGACGACCCCAAGCTCTCCGGGATCCGGTACCGCCTCCGGGCCTCCCGCGTATCTCGGTGTGCTCACCGGGTCCCACATCGACTCGGTCCCGGAGGGAGGCACGCTGGACGGCGCCCTGGGCGTCGTCGCGGGTCTCGAGTGCCTCCGAACGATCAGGGAGAGCGGGCTTCGGCTGACCCACCCCGTGACGGTCGTGGCCTGGAGCGATGAGGAAGGGCGCTACGGAAGCCTCTTCGGCTCCAAGGCTTTCACGGGAAAGCTTGATCCGGGCGAGCTCCCCAACCTGCGAGCCCCTGACGGGGAGCCTCTGGTGGACGCCATGGCGCGGGCCGGGTTCAAGGCCCTGGAAGCCCCGCGCGCGGCCCGAGACCCCAAGAGCCTGGCGGCCTACGTGGAGCTCCACATCGAGCAAGGGCCCCACCTCGAGGCCGCCCGCATCCCCATCGGCGTCGTCACCGGGATCGTCGGGATCAGGCGCAACCGGGTTGTCTTTCTCGGCGAGCCCGACCACGCCGGGACCACGCCGATGGAGCGCAGGAAAGATAGCTTCCTCGCCGCGGCGGAGTATGCGCTGAGGGCCCGCGAGCTGGTGGTCAAGCGCGGAAGCGGTCGGAGCGTGACCAACTTCGGCGTCGTCGAGGTCAAGCCGGGCGTCCCCAACATCGTGCCGGCCCGAACCAGCCTCCTTCAGGAGATTCGCGAGCTGGACGCGGCGATCCTGGATCGGCTGGAGCGGCGCTGCCTCGGCCTGGCCCGCCGAATCGCGACACGCCGCGGCCTCGGCGCGGAGGTGCTCCCGGTGGCGCGAAACGAGCCCGCCCAGTGCGCCCCGCGGGTCCAGGCCGTCATCGAGGCGGCTTGCCTGGAGC
>JACQRS010000362.1 GCA_016206385.1 Candidatus Rokuibacteriota bacterium
CCACGGGAAGACCTCGCTCCTGGACGCCGTCCGCCGGACCAAGGTGGCGGAGAAGGAGTTCGGCGGGATTACCCAGCACATCGGGGCCTATCAGGTGGAGACCTCCCACGGCAAGGTCACGTTCCTCGACACACCGGGCCACGAAGCGTTCACCGCCATGCGCGCCCGCGGAGCCCAGGTCACCGACATCGTCATCCTGGTCGTGGCTGCCGACGATGGGGTGATGCCCCAGACGGTGGAGGCCATCAGCCACGCCAAGGCCGCCAACGTGCCCATCATCGTCGCGGTCAACAAGATCGACAAGCCGGGGGCGGATCCGGAGCGGGTGCGGCGCGAGCTCGCCAACCTCGGGCTCATGCCCGAGGAGTGGGGCGGCCAGACCATTTTTGTGGAGACCTCGGCGAAGCGCGGCACGGGCGTTGACCACCTCGTCGAGATGACCGCGCTCCAGGCGGAGATCATGGAGCTCAGGGCGAACCCGGCCCGGGCAGCCCGCGGCGTCATCGTGGAGGCCAAGCTGGAGCGCGGCCGCGGCCCGGTGGCGACGGTGCTGGTCCAGCAGGGAAGCCTCCGGGAGGGCGGCGCCGTAGTCGTGGGCCAGCACTCCGGCCGGGTGCGGGCCATGTTCGACGACCGGGGCAAGAAGGTGAGGGAAGCCGGTCCCGCCCAGCCCGTGGAGATCCTCGGCCTCTCCGGCGTCCCCATGGCCGGCGACACCCTGGTGGCGGTGGAGGACGAGCGCAAAGCCCGGCAGATCGCCACGGTGCGCCAGGATCGGGAGCGGGCCAAGGCCAAGGTGGCTGCCCGGGTCACCCTGGACGACCTCCACAGGCGGATCGCCGCCGGCGAGGTGAAGGAGCTTCGGCTGATCCTCAAGGCCGATGTTCACGGCTCGGTGGAGGCGCTCACCGAGGCCCTCGAGCGGCTCTCCACCGACGAGGTCAAGCTCAAGGTCATCCACGGGTCCGTGGGCGCCATCACGGAAAACGACGTCAACCTGGCCTCGGCCTCCAACGCCATCGTGCTGGGGTTCAACGTGCGGCCCGAGCCCAAGGCCGCGAGCCAGGCGCAGGCCGAAGGGGTGGACCTTCGCACCTACAATGTCATCTACGAGGCGGTCAACGACCTCAAGGCCGCGCTGGCCGGGATGCTGGCTCCCGAGGTCCGGGAGGTGCCGCTCGGTCGCGCCCAGGTGCGCGCCCTCTTCTCCGTCGCCAAGGTGGGAACCGTGCTGGGCTCCTATGTGCTGGAGGGAAAGATCGCCCGCCAAGCCAAGGTGCGGGTCCGCCGGGACGGCACGCTCCTGGGCGAAGGGGTGGTCACCTCGCTCAAGCGCTTCAAGGACGATGTCCGCGAGGTGGTGCAGGGGCTCGAGTGCGGCATCGGGGTGGAAAGCGTGACGGGCGTTCAGGTCGGCGACGTGATCGAAGCGTACACCACCGAGGAAGTCGCCCGCACGCTCTAGAGGGTCACCCATCAGGTCGGTCGGAGGCGGATCGGAGGCGGTCGTGAGCGCGGCGCGCCTGGCGGTTGGGACCGTGGAGCTGCACCTTCCCGGTGCCGGATCCCTCAAGGACAAGCGCCACGTCCTCAAGGGGCTCAAGGAGAAGGTGAAGCACCGCTTCGATGTGGCGGTGGCCGAGGTGGACCACCACGACTCCTGGCAGCGCGCCACCCTGGCGGTGGCCGCCGTCTCCCACGACTCCCGCCACGCCAACGAGGTCGTGTCCAAGGCCGTGGCCTTCATCGAATCCGTCGTGGCGGGCCACGTCATCGACGTCCACATCGAGATCCTCTAGCGGAATCGGAAGGGGGGCAAAGCCCCCCTCCGAGGGAGTTTTGATGCACGGCAAGCGCATTGACCGGCTCAACCAGCTCTTCAAGGAAGAGATCTCCGCGCTGGTTCAGCGCGAGCTGAAGGATCCGCGCCTCGGGTTCGTCACCGTGACCGACGTGGAGGTCTCTAAGGACCTGCGGGTCGCCAAGGTATATGTCTCGGTGCTCGGCACGGAGGCGGAGTGGCGCGCCAGCCTCGCGGCCCTGGACAGCGCGAAGGGGTTCATCCGAAACTGGCTCAAGCAGCATCTCACCCTCCGGATCATCCCGGCGCTGTCGTTCCATCCCGACCGGTCGCTGGCGCACGCCGCGAACATTCAGGCCCTGCTCGCCGAGCTCAAGGCCCGGGAGGGCGGGAGCGCGGATGGCTGAGCGGGAGCCGGCCGTTCCCGCTGAGCTCCAGGCCCTCCTGGCCCGGCCCGCTGGCGACGTTCTCCTTCTGGGACACGTCAACCCCGACGGCGACCAGCTCGGGTCGCTGTTGGGCCTCGGGCTGGCGCTGGGCCAGGCGGGATGGCCGGTGACCTTCGCCGGTCCGGATCCGGTGCCGGAGCCGCTCCGCTTCCTTCCCGGCTCCACCCTCTTCCAGCAGTGGACGACTGCCAGCGGTCCGTTCCACCTGGTCGTCGTCTGCGACTGTCCCGACCCGGTGCGGACCGGCGGGCTCCTGGAGGGTGCCTGCGGCCCCGCCACCCAGGTGGTGAACATCGACCATCATCCCGACAACAAGCGCTACGGCACCGCGAACTGGGTTGACGTCGGGGCCTCGGCCACAGGCGAGATGGTCTACGAGCTGATCGAGGCCCTGGGCCTGAAAGTGAGCCCCGAAGTGGCCACGAACCTCTTTACCGCCGTCCACACCGACACCGGCTCCTTCCGCTACTCCAACACCTCGGTGAAGGCGCTCCGGACCGCCGCCGAGCTGGTCGCGCGGGGGGCGGATCCCGCCCGCGTCGCGACCCAGCTCTACGAGGCGCGACCGGTCGGATCGCTGGCGCTGCTCGGACAGCTCCTTCAGCAGGTGCAGGTCTCCGCGGATGGCCGAGTGGCCTGGCTCGCGCTCCCCGCCGGGAGCGCTCCTGAAGCGTTCCTGGAGGCGGAGGACCTGGTCAGCTACCCCCGCTCCATCCGCGGCGTGAAGGTGGGCATCCTGCTCAAGGCGAAGGCAGATGGGCGGGTGAAGGTCAGCCTTCGCGCCAAGGGGGAAGTGGCCGTGAACGCCATCGCGGCGCGGTTCGGCGGAGGCGGCCACGCCAACGCCGCCGGGTGCACGGTGCAAGGGAGTCTGGAGGCCGCGACGGCGCGGGTGCTGGGCGCTGTTTTCGAGGCTCTCGAGCAGCGGGACTGATGGCTCAACCCCTCCGCTCCGGGGTCCTGGTCGTCAGCAAGGACCCCGGGATCACCTCCTTCCAGGTCGTCGCCCTCCTGCGTCGCGTCCTTCAAGTGCCAAAGGTGGGCCACGGGGGAACGTTGGATCCGATGGCCACCGGGGTGCTGCCGATCCTGATCAACGAGGCCACCAAGCTGATGCTGTTCATGGCGGAGCATACCAAGGAGTACGTGGCCACCGTG
Organism: Candidatus Rokuibacteriota bacterium; assembly: GCA_016206385.1. Taxonomy (GTDB): domain Bacteria; phylum Methylomirabilota; class Methylomirabilia; order Rokubacteriales; family CSP1-6; genus JACQWB01. Next base: position 3,409 of record JACQRS010000362.1, read on the forward strand.
AGGCTCGGGGTCGTTACTGACACCCAGGACCTCACCGGAAGGGTCCTGCGCGAAGCGCCGGTCCCGGCCCTGACCTCCAGGGCCATCGAGGAGGTCCTGGCTCGCTTCCACGGGGAGATCCAGCAGGTTCCGCCCATGTTCTCCGCCCTCCACGCGGGCGGCAAGCGGCTCTACCAGCTCGCCCGCCGGGGTGTGGAGGTCAAGCGGGAGCCCAGGCCGGTGATGATTCACGCCCTGACCCTAGAGTCGGTGGAGCTGCCGGTCTTCACGCTGCGTGTGGTCTGCGGGAAGGGCACATACGTGCGGACGCTGTGCGCGGACATCGGCGAGGCGATCGGCTGCGGCGCCGCGCTCGCGCGGCTCGTCAGGACCCGGGTCGGGCCGTACTGGCTGGATGCGGCGGTGCCCTGGGCCGAGCTGGCTCAAGCCCGGGATGGCGCGGCGCTCTGGCGTCGCCTCCTGCCTTCGGATTCGTGCCTCGCCCACCTGGCGGCGATCCAGCTCAGCGAGGCCGCCGTGGCGGCAGTGCTCAACGGCCGAAGCGTCCCGGCGCCGGCCTCAGCGCCGAGCACGGGTGGGCTGGTCCGGCTCTACGCTCCCGGCGGCGTCTTCCTCGGGCTCGGGCGCCTCAACCCGGCTCCCGGCACGTTGAAGCCCGAACGGATCCTGCATGGAGATCATCCGCGGTCTCGAGTCTTACCCGCCTGACCGCCCGCCAACGGTCGTCGCGCTGGGAACCTTTGACGGGGTCCACCTTGCCCATCAGAAGATCCTCGCCACGGCGGTCAGCCGCGCCCGCGCCCTGGGCCTGGGCGCGCTGGCCTGCACCTTCGACCCGCATCCCCTCGAAGTCCTCCAGCCGGAGCGGGCGCCCGCTCCGATCACCACGCTGGAGGAGAACCTGGCGCTCATCGCCGAGCAGGGGTTGGATGCGGCGGCGGTGATTCACTTCACCCCCGACTTCTCACGGGTCGAGCCCGAGGCGTTCGTGCGGGACGCGCTCCACCGAACCCTCAAGGTCCGGGAGCTCGTGGTGGGCTTCAACCACACCTTCGGCCGCGGCGCCCGGGGGAACGCCGCGCGGCTCCAGGCGCTCGCGCCGAGCCTCGGGTTCGTCGTTCACGTGATCCCACCGCTCACGGTGGATGGGGTTGTGGTTTCGTCTTCGGTGATCCGGGAGGCGCTCAGGGGCGGCGACGTGAAGCAGGCGACCCGGTTTCTCGGCCACCCGTACACGGTGCGGGGTCGAGTGTTGAGGGGGAAGGGGAGGGGGAGGCAGCTCGGCTTTCCCACGGCGAACCTCAAGCCCGAGCGGGAGCTGATCCTGGCTCCCGGCGTGTACGCGGCCCGCGCTCGGTGGGGTGGCGGCGAGGCCAGGGCCGTGGTCAATGTCGGGGTGCGCCCCACCTTCGGGGAGGGCGAGTACTGGGTGGAAGCCTATCTGCTGAATTTTTCAGGCGATCTCTACGACCAACCGCTTACGCTGGCTTTCCTTGAGCTGATCCGGCCGGAGAGGATGTTTCCGAGCGTCGAGGCGCTCAAGGCGCAGGTGGTCCGGGACATCGAGACGGCGGCCCAGCTCCTGGACGCGAGACGCTGAACCGCTCAAATCACCTTTACAGATCGATCGGCCTGTGGTAGCGTATGTCCGGTAATTGCTTGAGGAATCAAGACTTTTCAGCAGCCGATCCAAGTGGAGCCCGAACCGGCGCTCCGGCGCGTGACCAAGGGGCCGGGGCTCCCGTTGAAGGATCCTGACATGCCGCTCGCCGTCGAGAAGAAAAAGTCGGTCATCGAGCAGTTCAAGCGTCACGAGGGGGACACGGGCTCGCCCGAGGTTCAGATCGCGCTGCTCTCGGAGCGGATTCAGAGTCTCTCGGAACACTTTAAGCTCCACGTGAAGGACCATCACTCCCGGCGGGGCCTGCTCATGCTCATCGGCAAGCGGCGCGGACTGCTTGAATATTTGCGGAAGAAGGATCCTGAGCGGTATCGCGCGCTGACAGAGAAGCTCGGAATCCGCCGGTGAGGGCGGCTCCCGCATCCGCATCCCACACCGCAAGCCCGGATCGCCGGGCCAGGTCGATGTGCTGGTGTTTCTCCCCTGCGGCAGGAGGCAGAGTGCTCGTATGATTCACGCCACGCAAACTGAACTTGGCGGTCGCACGTTTCTGCTGGAGACGGGTCGGGTCGCCAAGCAAGCCGACGGTGCGGTCCTGGTCAGGTACGGCGGAACCATGGTTCTGGCCACGGCCGTAGTGACCAAGACCCCCCTCGAGG
>JACQRS010000363.1 GCA_016206385.1 Candidatus Rokuibacteriota bacterium
CCTCGGGCGGGCTCAAGTCCTGCGGCCACCCGATCGGCGCCTCGGGCGTCCGCATGATCAACAACATCCACGACCAGCTCCTGGGACGCGCGGGAAAGATGCAGGTCCAGGGGGCCAGGATGGGGCTGGCCCACAACCTGGGCGGGCCGGGCGCTGTCTCCGCTGTCGCGGTTCTCTCTCAACCGTAGGCCGACGTCTCACCGTGCTCTGTCATGGGCCAGGGCCCCTGGCGCTGGGTGCTCCTCCTCGTCGGGGGGTGCCTCCTCGCGAGGGGACCCGCTGCCTCGGCCGCCGGCTCCTGTGAGCCGGGCCCGCTCGCCAAGCCCCCCGCCCAGGTCCGGACGGCACTGATCTTCTCCGGCGGCGGCGCCAAGGGCGCCTGGGAGGCCGGGATCGCTGCCGAGGTGGTGGCCAAGGGCGTCCCGCTGGCCCTCGTGGCGGGCACCTCGGCCGGCGCGCTCAACGCGACGCTCGTGGCTGCGGGCCAGGTGGATCAGCTGGAGAAGCTCTGGCGCGGGATCACCCGGGAACAGGTCTTCTTCCTCCGGCCGTCTGTGTTCTTTGCCGGGCTTCTGCCGGGGTGGCTGACCCTCTGGCAGGTGAACCGGGCGGGCTCGCTCTTCGATTCGAGCCCGCTCCGCGCGCTCATCGAGGCGAACCTGGACGTGGAGCGGCTCCGCCGGTCGCCGATCCGGCTCCTCATCGTCGCCGTGGACCTCGAGCGGCGCACCAAGCGGCTGTTTGACAACCACTCCGTGACGGTGGACGCGCTCATGGCGAGCGTGGCGGTTCCCGGGGCCTTCCCGCCGGTGGCGGTGGACGGTCGTCTCTTCGTCGACGGCGGGCTCACGGGAAGGGCACCGGTGCTCGACGCGCTTGAATCGGGGGGCCCCGTGGATCGGGCGCTCGTGACCATGAGCTACGCGGCGGGGGAGGGGGGCGCGCCCCCTACCACGATCCGGCGCGCGGTGGAGGAGGCGTTCGAGATGGGGATGACCCATCAGATCCAGCGCGACGTGGAGCTGAGTCGCCTGAAGCACCCGCAGGTGGAGCTCCACCTCCTCACCCCCTCGGCCCCGCTGCTGCTCCGGCCCCTGGAGCTCGAGCCAGACGCATCTACCCGGGCCCTGGAACGTGGAAAATCGGACGGTCTGGCGTGCCTCACCCGGCTGGGATACTAATCGTGCACACGGAGGACACAGAATGGCTGAGCTGACCAAGCGCTACATCGTGATGACCATGGCCACCGAGGCCCCGTTCGATCTCACCGACGCCGACGGCGTGTTCGTGCTGAAGCCCTGGAAGGACCCGGCCGCGCTCTGCGCCCTGGAAGCCTACCGGGACCACTGCTACCCGGAGCTGGCCCGCGAGCTGGACGCCTGGATCCGCACCATCAAGGCCGGGCCCGCGGTGCGGGGCGGGGTGGGAAAGCGCAACGAGCCATACCTGAAGGCGGCGGGACCACCGGCCGCGGCCAGGCCGACAGCGAAGGCCAAGGCCAAGAAGAAGCCGGCTTCGAAGAAGAAGACCGTGAAGAAGCGCAAGCGATAGGGGATGTCCGAGCGCGGGCTTTGCCCGCGCAACCGAGGGGGGAGGTACACTCGCCTGCGGCTCGCGCTCTCCGCGGTCTCGCTGACGCGAAACCGCTTCGCGTGCGGAAGGGGCGGGTACCCGCGCCCGTCGGGCGTGGGTGCGCCCCCCTCCGAGAAGGGTAGCGGGATGCGAGAGCTCGATCGCGTCGCGGAGCTGATCGTCCGGGCGGAGCGGCCCGTCGTCTTCACCGGTGCCGGGGTGAGCACCGAGTCGGGGATCCCCGACTTCAGAAGCCCGGGCGGGATCTGGGGCCGGTTCGACCCGGACGAGTTCACCTATCAGAACTTCATCGGCACCGAGGAGGGGCGCCGGAAGTACTGGCAGCTCGGCCGTCAGCTCTACGCCGTGGTGCGAAACGCCCGGCCCAACGCCGCCCACTACGCCATCGCCGAGCTCCATCGGCTGGGCAAGCTGGACTGCTGCATCACGCAGAACATCGACAACCTTCACCAGAAGGCCGGGCTTCCGCCCGAGAAGGTGATCGAGCTTCACGGCAACGCCACGCGCGCGCGTTGCCTCACCTGCGAGCGGCCCTACTCCCGCGACGAGATCCAGGAGTGGCTGGAGTCCGGGGTGTCCATCCCGGCCTGCACATCCTGCGCGGGGATCATCAAGCCCAACACCATTCTCTTCGGCGAGGCGATGCCGGCGCGCGAGACCCTGGAGGCCGAGTCGCGGGCGAAGAGCTCCGATCTCTTCGTCGTGGTGGGCTCCTCACTGGTGGTCTCCCCCGCGGCGATGATGCCGCTCCACGCGAAACGGGCGGGCGCCAAGCTGGTCATCGTCAACCTCGCCGAGACGCCGCACGATCCCTACGCCGATGTGCTGATCCAGGACAAGGCCGGCCCGGTGATGGCCGAGATCGTCAACCGGGTCAAGTCTCGCCTCGCGGGCTCGCGCAGCGTCCCATGAGGCTCGCCGACAGGGTGGCGGTCGTTACGGGCGGGGGGCGGGGCATTGGCCGGGCGATCGCCCTGGCCTTCGCCCGGGAAGGGGCGCGCCTGGCCGTGGTCTCCGACGTGGAGCCGGAGGTCCAGTCCGTCGCCGACGAGGCGCGAGGGCTCGGCGTCAAGACCCTGGCGTTCAGGGCGGACGTGACCCGCTCGGAGCAGCTCGGGAGCATGCTGGAGAGCGTGCGCGGCCGGTTCGGCCGCCTCGACATCCTGGTGAACAACGCCGGGATCGTGGAGGCCGGCTGGCTCCTGGAGCAGCCCGAGTCTTCCTGGCGGCGCGTCATCGAGGTGAACCTGATCGGCACCTATCTGGCCACGCGCGCCGTGCTGCCGCAGATGATGAGCCAGCGGGAGGGGCGGATCATCAACATCGCCTCCGTCTACGGCCGCCACGGTGGCTTCGGCTTCGTCAGCGCCTATGTGGCCTCCAAGCACGGGGTCATCGGCCTGACGCGCGCCCTGGCCGCCGAGCTCGGAACCCTCGGCTACGCCGACATCACCGTGAACGCCATCTGCCCCGGGTACATCCGGGCGGGGATGGGAATCGCGCCCCAGAAGGTCCGGGACCGGGATGGCGACGTCCGCGAGATCCCGGGCGAGCAGCTCTTCGAGCGCTACTTCAAGCATCGGGTGCCCCAGCGGCGGATGCTGGAGGCCGAGGAGGTCGCCAACGTGGCGGTCTTCCTGGCTCTTCCCGAGAGCAAAGGGGTCACGGGTCAGGCGCTCAACATCGACGGCGGCTTTTTGATGAGCTGAGCGAACCAGCCGGGGCGCCGGCGGCCCGGGCCGCGTCGCTCCCTCGCCTTGCGCTTCGCGCCCCCTCCCGTTATCCTGTGTGCGGCGTTTTCCGCGCGTCAGGCACGGTGTTGGACACAGGGAGCCCGCTCCCGACAACGAGGGGATCATGGCCGCCAAGGCTCCGCGACAGTACTGGCAGCGGGCGGGCAAGGGCAACGTCCAGCCCAAGCTGGTCATCCTCCAGGAGGATGAGGTCAGCGATGCCGTCCGCGAGTGCTTCGACGAGATCACCGCATCCCTCGGGTTCGCGCTGGTCAACGTCATCTTCCGGGCCTTCGCCAAGTACCCGCGGTTTCTGCGTCTTCAGTGGGACTTCCTCCGCCCCAACGCCCTGACCCAGGACTTCTTCGACAAGACCGAGGTCATCCGCCGGCAGGCGCAGCTCATCATCCGGGAGCACTTCGCGGTGGGCGATCACCGGGCGGAGCTCCGAATGCGGGGCTCCTCCGACACCGCCATCAAGGAGATCAAGGCGGTTCTGGACTTCTTCCTCTACTGCGATCCCTTCCTCCTCCTGATGGCGTCGGCGCTTCAGTCGTCGCTGGCGGGCCAGCCGCTGCCCGGCAAGCCCTGGGCCCACCTGCTGCCCCACTACACCCACCCCACGCGGGTGCAGGAGGTGCGGCTCGTGGAGCTCGAGGGGGCGCTGCCCGGCATCCAGACGGTGTACCGGGAGATCATCAAGGCCTCTGGGGTGCCCTTTGTCCCGTCCGATTACCGCGCCCTCGCGCGCTGGCCGGACTACCTGGAGCTGGCCTGGGAGGAATGGAACAAAAAAATTCCCACCCCCGCGTACCAGCGCGAGCTGCGGAAGCTCAACGAGCTGGCCGTGGCGCTGGCCCTGGATCTACCCTTTCCGTTCGCGATCAACTCCGGGACCCTCAAGCAGGCCGGGTTCACGCCCGTCCAGATCGCCGACATCCTCGCCACCGTGGATCTCTTCCAGGGGCTCGTGCCCGGCCTGATCACCACCACCGCGGCCTTCAAGATCGGCCTTGAAGGGGGAAACCAGCCCGGGCACCGCCTCTGACATGCCACGCGGCTGGGGCTTCACGATCGCCAGCCCGTCACCGATCATTCCCCGCGCGAAGGAGGTCTTCCATGGCATCCGTGCTCTACGAGCAGAAAGACAAGATCGTCACCATCACCATCAACCGGCCCGAGGCCATGAACGCCATCGATCCGGAGACCCACCAGGCGATGATTGACGCCTGGACGCGGTTCAGGGACGATGCGTCCGCGTGGGTGGCGATCCTCACCGGCGCCGGTGAGAAGGCCTTCTCGGCGGGAGCGGACCTGAAGAAGATGATTCCGCGCGTCGTGGCGCCGGGTCACCGGCGGGATCACGAGCTGGGCCTTGGGGGAATCACCCGCGGGCTCGAGATCTGGAAGCCGATGATCGCGGCCGTCAACGGCCACTGCCTGGCCGGCGGCCTGGAGCTGGCTCTCGCCTGCGACCTGCGCTTGGCCTCTCCCAACGCGACCTTCGGCCTCACGGAGGTGCGCTGGGCCATCATGCCGGGGGCGGGGGGAACCCAGCGGCTCCCCCGCGCTGTCCCGCTGGCCAAGGCTCTGGAGATGATCCTCATGGCCCAGAGCATCGACGCGGAGGAGGCGTATCGGATCGGCCTGGTGAACAAGGTGGTTCCGCTGCCGCAGCTGATGCCCACCGCCATGGAGTGGGCCCGGACCCTCTGCGAACGCGGTCCCCTCGCGGTGCGCGCCGCCAAGGAGGCGGTGATCCGCGGTCTTTCCCTGCCGCTGGCCGACGGCCTCAGGCTCGAAGCCTTCCTGTCCGGCACCCTCCGCGGCACCGAGGACGCCATCGAGGGACCGAAGGCCTTCGCGGAGAAGCGGAAGCCGGAGTTCAAGGCCCGATAGGGCCCGGACGGGCATGGACACGGAGGCGCTGAAGAAGCGGATCGAAGCGGTGCTCGCTGGCCGGCCCCGCAGGGTCGTTGAGGAGGAAGGACTCGTGCCCGCTGCGGTGCTCCTCGCCATCACGGACCGCTCGGGTCCTCACATCCTCTTCACCAAGCGGAGCGAGCGGGTGGCCCACCACAAGGGGCAGATCTCCTTTCCGGGGGGCATCGTGGAGACCTGGGATGGCTCCAGGCTCGAGACCGCGCTCCGCGAGTGCCGGGAGGAGATCGGGCTGCCCGGCGACGCCGTGGAGATCCTGGGAACGCTGGACGACACCGAGACGCGGGCCACCCAGTTCGTCATCACGCCGTTCGTGGGCCTGGTGCGCGAGCCTCCTGCCTGGCGGCCGGACGGCAAGGAGATCGAGCGGGTCCTGGAGGTGCCGCTGTCCGGGCTCCTCGATCCGGCCGGCTTCCGCGTGGAGCTGTGGGAGCGCGGCGGCGAGCTGACGCCCGTGTACTTCTACGAGTACCAGGGCGAGGTGATCTGGGGCGCCACCGCGCGGATCCTCAAGCAGTTCCTGGACCTGGTCTTTCCGACCGGGGCCCCCGAGTGAGCTACGAGACCATCCTGCTCGAGCGGAGCGCCGGCGTCGGGACGATCACGCTGAACCGTCCCGAGGTACGCAACGCCCTGAACCGGACGATGCTCAGGGAGATCTGGGCGGGACTCCAGGCGCTGGAGGCGGACGCGGAGGCGCGCGTCATCATCCTCCGGGGCGCGGGGGACAAGGCCTTCTGCGCGGGCGCCGACCTCAAAGGGACCGTCGACCGCGGCAGCACGCTCGAGGCCCGCGAGTCGTTCGGCGGGCTGGCCGTGATCCTGGACGGCATCCCCCACATGAGAAAGCCGGTTATCGCCCAGGTTCACGGCGTCGCCCTCGCCGGGGGCTGCGGGCTCGCGGTTGGGTGCGACGTCGTGGTGGCCGCCGAGGACGCCGTGTTCGGGCTCCCCGAGATCAACGTGGGTCTGCTCCCGCTGATCGTCATGGCGCCCATCCTGCGGGCGGCAGGGCTCAAGCGGGCACTGCCGCTCATGCTCACGGGGGAGCGGATCGGCGCCCGCGCGGCGCTGGAGCTGGGGCTGGTGAGCCAGGTGGTGACCCGCGAGCAGCTCGAAGCCACGGTGCAGGCTCTGGCGCGGAAGCTGGCTGGCTTGAGTCCGGCCCTCCTCGGGCTGCTCAAGGAAGCCGCCTACACCATCCAGGACATGGAGTACGGAAAGTCGCTCAAGTATCTCCGGGATCTCATCACGCTGGTGGGGCTGTCGGAGGACGCCCGGGAGGGCATCGCGGCCTTCTTCGAGAAGCGGCCTCCCCGCTGGACCGGCCGCTAGCCGGGGAGATGTCAGCGCCCTGAGGACTCTCAAGGGGTGGGACCCGAAGCTCCCGGCCCGTTGGGGCCATCGGCCCCGACTGACCTCGCTCTCGTCCGCCGACCCTCCGGTGCTCAGACCGGTGTCCGATTCCTCAGGGCACCTCGACCCTAGCCCGAGGCGATCGCGTTGTCAAGCGCCGAGGAGCGTCTGAGCGCCGGCCTCTGCGCCGAGTGCGTGCACGCCCGGCGCGTGGTGTCGGCGAAGGGCTCGGTGTTCTGGCTCTGCGGCCGCTCGGAGCGCGATCCGCGCTTCCCCAAGTACCCCCGCCTCCCCGTCCTTCAGTGCGAGGGTTATGAGGAGAAAACCGGTGGGGACCGTTGAAGTCTCCGGCCCGCTCCTGCGGGTGGCGCCGGCGACCGCCTCCGCCCGCCCGCAGCGGGGTCCCTACACC
>JACQRS010000364.1 GCA_016206385.1 Candidatus Rokuibacteriota bacterium
ACGCCCGGGACGTACCCCATCCCTCCCAGCACGACCACCGAGAAGGCAAAGAGCGTGTAGGTGAGGCCCATGTGGGGCTCCACGGGGGAGTAGAACGCCACGAGCGAGCCGGCCACGCCCGAGATCCCCGCTCCCAGGCCGAAGGTGACCGCGTAGACGAAGCGGGGGTTGACCCCCAGGAGGCTCGCCATCTCCCAGTCCTGCGCGGTGGCGCGGATCATCCGGCCCAGCTCGGTCCGTCCGAGGAGCCAGTAGAGCCCCCCCACCATCGCGACGCCGACGGCAGAGGCGGCGAGGCGCGAGAACGGGACGATGAAGGGTCCGAGGGTGAGGCTCCGATCGAAATAGGGAACGCTCATCATCCGGTAGTCGGCGCTCCACACCCTGAGCGCGGTGTTGACGAGGACCAGCGAGATGCCGAAGGTCACCAGGAGGGAGACGAGGAGCGGGGCGCCCAGCGTTCGGTTCAGGACGAGGTACTGGAGCGCGTAGCCCAGCAGGAAGTGGAGCGCGAAGGAGAGCGGCAGGGTCAGGAGGGCGTCGACGCCGTAGAGCTTGAACAGCCAGTAGGTGGCGAAGGCCCCCAGCATCACCAGCTCGCCGTGCGCCGCATTCAGGATCCCGCTCACGCCGAAGATGAGCGAGAGGCCGACGGCCGCGGCCGCGTAGACCCCGCCCTGGAGGACTCCGTTCAGGACGGTCTGGGCGAGAACAACCAGTTGCTCCACCTAGCGGGCTCGGGCGCCTGCCTGTCGGCGCAACTTCCTACCCCTCCTCGCGGTACAGCCCGAGCGCCGTGAGCAGCGGCACATCCTGAAGCGAGAACAGAATCGCGGGATCGGCATCGTCATTCGCGTGCGCGTGCAGGGCCCTCGGCGGCACCACGAAGAAATCTCCCTGTTGCCACTCGTAGCGGACGCCGTCGATGACACTCGTGCCAGAGCCCTGCAGCACGGCGTAGACGGCGCTGCTCGTTTGCCGGTGCGCCCGGGTCCGCACTCCCGGACGGATCATCTGGATGTAGCAGCCCATGGTCGGCAGGACCGATCGGCCGGTGGCGGGGTCGATGTACTCCATCATCACATCGTCGAACGGACTCGGTTCAAGCTCGGCAAGCCGGAGGAGCGCGGCGTGCGTGGGCTCCCAACGGTAGTGGATGAGGCGAGCCGGTCCCGTGCCAGGTGGCACCCATGTCGGCCGCAGCCCCGCGACGCCGAACCGGCGCTCGGAGAGGCCCGCGAGATATCCGGTCGACTGCCGGTCCATCGCGTGAGGCTCGCCGCTGAGAGCTTCGAGGTATCGCACGATGGGCGAATCGAGGCCGTCCAGCCAGATCACCGGCTCCGTCCCCTCGTTCCCGTGGTCATGCCAGGTCATGCTGGGCGTGAGCACGAGATCGCCCGGCGCCATGAGGCACTTGTCCCCGTCAACCGTCGTGTAGGCGCCCCGACCGTGCATCATGAAGCGAATGGCGTTCGGCGTGTGACGATGGGCCGGCGCCACCTCGCCGGGAAGGAGATACTGGACGGCGACAGAGAGCGTGTGCGTGCTCGTCCGCTCCGGAACGCCGGGGTTCGCCAGGCGGAGAATGCGCCGCTCCGCGCCGCGCTCCGGGGTGACGAACTCCGCGCTGCGCCGCAGAAGCGGCTCAATCTCAGCCCATCGCCAGAGGCGCGGCTCCACCCGCGTCTTTTTCGGCTCGATGAGCGGGCCGGGCCGCGACCATGGCGCATCAAGGCCCGCGGCTCTGAGGGTCGCGCAATACTGTTCGAGAGCCTCGACCGACTGCGTCACGTGGAGTACCATGTCTGCTCCTTCGAAGGCTTCTTACCGAAACTTCCAGGGCTTCAGGGGATAAGCGGGCGTCCCTCCCCGCACGCCACCGACCTCGGTGGGGTAGACCATGACAAGCTTCCCGCCCTGGACCTGGACGGCGATCGGCGGCTTCAGCACCACGGCCCCGTCGGCTCCGAACTTCACCCGGCCGTAGAGCGTCTGGATCTCCTGCTTGTGGAGCTGCTCCATCACCGCCTCGCGGTCCTTCTCGGACAGCGGAGGCGCGAGCCCTAACGTCTCAATGGCTTTCTGCTGGGCGACGGCGCCGGCGGCTGCGGCGGCCTGGACATAGTCGGGCTCTTTCCCCCATCGCTTGAGCATCTGCTCGCGCCACTCCCGCGCCGAGCCGAACACCGGGTCCTTGAAGGGCATCTGCGCCACCCATTCGGAGGCGCCGATGGCCCCCTCCGCATCCTTCCCGAGCTCCTTGACGAAGTCGGGAACCGTGGGGCCGTAGCTGAAGGCAATCCCCTTCGGGGTATAGTCGACCTCCTTGGCGGCCCGCATGACCCGGAGCGAGTGGGCGAAGAGCGATCCGACGAGGAGGAGGTCCGGATTCTGCCGTTTGACCTTCAGGAGGAGGGAGTTGTAGTCGGTGAGGTCGAGGGGAAAGATCTCGAAATGGACGACTTCGATCCCCATCTCGCCCAGGAACTTCTTGAAGCCCTCGGCCGAGAGCTTGGCGAAGAGATGGTCGGCCCCGATGACCGCGGCGGTCTTGGGCTTGGGCTCGGCGAGGCTGAAGACCTTGGCGGCGGCTTCGACCTCGTCGAAGGTCTTGTTCAGCGTGGCGAAGACGTACTTGAACCCCCGCTCGAAGATCGGGTTTGCGCTGGCCGCCCCAGAAATGTACGGGTACTTGTACTTCTCCGCGACCGCGCTCGCCGCGAACACGATGCTGCTTCCGAAGCCGCCCTGCAACAGGTCCACCTTGTCCGCGGTGGCCAGCCGCTCGACGAGCTGGGCGCTCTTCACCGGGCTCGACTCATCGTCGTAGTAGATGAGCTTGATGGGGTAGCCGGTTCCCTTGACCTTGATCCCGCCCTGGCGGTTGACCGTCTCGGCCCAGAAGTCGTAGGCCTCCTTGAGGAGCGTGGCGTCCCGGCTGAAGATCCCGCTCAGCGAGAGGGCAATCCCAATGCGAAACTCTTTCGCTTGCGCCTGGGCCGTCCCGGGCCCGAGCCAGGAGCTCCCGGGCAGAGCGAGAACGACACCCGCCACGAGGAGCGTGACCATCCATCGCATGCCACGAGACTTCAACACATTGCGCGACATCCCCGTGCCCTCCTTTGTGCAGATCCGCCGAGTGAGGCCTGCCTCCTCGGCCGTCTCGCTCACAGCGCGCCCTGTACCTCCTCCACCGAGAGCGTTCCCACGTCGAAGAACGCGATAATCCGGCACGGGCAGGCCTCCCCGCCCTCGAACTTCCAGGGGAAGGC
>JACQRS010000365.1 GCA_016206385.1 Candidatus Rokuibacteriota bacterium
AAAAGCTCGGCTCGCCGGGAGGCCTCCGTCGCCTCCGCCATCTCCCGCTCCGGCAACAGCTCGCCGAACCAGACGACGTCCGGCCGGAGCAATGCGCCGCAGTCGCAGCGCGGCGGGATCTCGAGCAGGGGAACCCGCCGGTCCTCCCGGGTCGTCCCCTCCCTGACGCAGCGCACCCGGAAGATCTCGCCGTGCAGCGTCAGCACGCGGCGGCTGCCGGCCGCCCGGTGCAGGCCGTCCACGTTCTGGGTCACGAGCGTGAACCCGGGGTGCAGGCTCTCGTAACGCGCCAGGGCCCGGTGGCCCGCGTTCGGTGAGCAGGCGGCGATCTGCTGCCGCCTCTTGTCGTACCAGGACCAGACGCGGCGCGGGTCGCGCTGGAACCCTTCCGGCGTGGCGACGTCCTCGAGCCGCTCCTGCTCCCAGAGCCCGTCCTGCCCGCGGAAGGTGGAGATCCCCGATTCGGCCGAGATCCCCGCCCCGGTCAGGGCCACCACCCGCTCCGCGCGCGCGACGAGCTCTCTCAACCGCGCCGAGATGGCCACCAAGCCGGAGTCTCCTGCTCGTGCTGGCCGCGAGAGGGGCATGCTATCCGGCGTTTCCGGGGGTGTCAAGGTTGGGCCGGGTGGGAGCGGGGGCGGCGCGGATCCTGCCGGATTGCGGTCCGCGGGCTCTGGCCGGTGGGCGCGAACGGGGATCGGAGGAGGACGGTCAAATCGTGCGTCAGGATAGGCAGCCCGCATGCCGTGTCATACCTACAGCCTGATGGACGCAACGGACCCCAGTGGATTCATTGATACGGGATGGACCAATATGTGACGATCGGGTTCCGCAAACAGTTCGCCAGGCTCTGCGGACACGGCACCTGCTCAGCTGTACGTCGCCCCGCGTTTCCTCGCGATGACCTGTTCGCAACTCTACTAGAAAATGCAGGAGCACGGCCTGGACGTGGCTTCCCACGGCTTCTGCTACTGATGCGGACACTTGTCGGTCCGGTGCGCTGCTCCGCACCGGTGCGGTGCTCACTTCTTGAGCGTCGTCTTGAGTTGCAGATTCCTGATCAGCCGGTGGAGATGATTCGCGTGCACTCCGAGCAGTTTCGCAGCTCTGGTGTAACTGCCGCCGGCTTGCTTGAGGGCATTCAGGGCGACCCGCTTCTTCGCTTCCCGGATCGCCTCATGGTAAGGCGCTCTCGGGCCTGCCTTGGGCAGATCCGCCTCGAGCAAACTCTCGGGCAGGTCCTCGGGACGGATGAGGTCGTCGGCGCCCAGCACCACCGCGCGCTCGATCGCGTTCTCCAGCTCCCGGATGTTTCCCGGCCAGTCGTGGCCCATGAGACACTCGCGGGCCTCCGGCGACAGCCCCATCAGGCGCCGTTTGAACCGTGCGCCGTATCTAGCGACGAAGTGGTTCGCAAGGAGCGGGATGTCCTCCCGCCGCTCACGGAGGGGAGGGAGCCTCACGGACACCACGTTGATGCGGTAATAGAGGTCCTCACGGAAGGTGCCCGCGCGAACCGCCGTCTCTAGGTCTCGGTTGGTCGCGGCGATCAGGCGGATGTCGACCTTGAGCGGGAGTGAGCCTCCGACCCGCTCGAACTGGTGATCCTGGAGCACCCGCAGCAGCTTGGCCTGGATCGCCGGTGAGATCTCCGCGATCTCGTCCAGGAAGACCGTGCCGCCGTCCGCGAGCTCGAACCGGCCCTTCCTCTGCGCGAGGGCTCCCGTGAAGGCCCCTCTCTCGTGGCCGAAGAGCTCGCTCTCGAGGAGCGTTTCGCTCAGCGCGGCGCAGCTGAAGACGACGAAGGGCTTCGCCGCACGCGGGCTGCGCACGTGGATGGCGCGCGCCACCAGCTCCTTCCCGGTGCCCGTCTCGCCGCGGACCAGGATGGTCGCGTCGGTCGGGGCGACCTTAGCGATGAACTGCTGGACCTCCCGCATCGGCGGGCTGTCGCCGACCATGCTCTCCCCGAGGTTGAGCTCGGTCTGGAGCCTGCGGGTCTCGCCCTCCAGCCGTTCCAGGCGCCGCGCGGTCTCCAGGGGTGCCGCGGCGATGCCAGCGATAGCCGTCACCACCTGGAGGTGATCACTATCGAAGGAGACCGTCGGATCACGCGCTTCGAGGTACAGCACGCCGATCACCTGCTCGAGGGCCGCCAGGGGAACGCACAGGACAGCCCGGACCTTGGGACCGGCGGCGCTCCCGGCCTCGCCCGGCCCACCGCTCTCGGCGAGGTCGTTGCTCAGGATCGCGGTACCCTCCCGGGCGACCTGAATGGCGATGGCGCGGCTGATCCGGGCGGTCTCCTTGATCCCCGATCGTCTGTCCAGGGCGAGGACCGTGGCGAACTCCTCCGTCCCTTCTCCCAGCAGGAGGCTCACCGCCAGGTCGGCGGGGACGGCCTCCAGGACGAGCTCGAGCAGGCGCTGCTGCAGCGCCCAGGCGTCCCGCAGGGAGGCGAGCGTCGTGCTGGCCTTGAAGAGCGAGCTCAGATCCCGGGCCAGACGCGCGCTCGCCGGGAGCGCCGCCAGCAGTTTCTCCGACTGCAGAGACAGCGCCTCTTTCCAGCGGAGCCGGCTCGCGGTCTTGGCGATCAGCTGCCTCTCCTCGAGCCGCGCGGGGGAGGCGTCCGGCGAGGTCTCGGCACCACCCGCGACGAACAGGAACAGGGAGTCGCTGATCGCGATACGGTCCCCGTGCTTGAGGACCCGCTTCTTCACGGGCACGCCGTTGACGAAGGTGCCGTGGGAGCTGTCCAGGTCACTGATCGTGAGCTGTTCCTTCCGACGGGTGATGAGACAGTGACGCCTGGAGACCCAGGTGCTGGGGATGCAGAGGCGACTGGACGGGTGGCGCCCGATGGAGACTTCCGCCTCGGTCAGCTCGAAAGTCGTCCCCGTCAGCGGACCCGCGATGGCCACGAGTGCTGGGTTCATGTCGGGCCGTCGGCCCAGAGGTAGCCGGGACTCGCTTGTCCGCATTATATGTCATGAGCGAGCCACCACCTTTAACCCCGAGTGGCCCGGGGAAGCGCATGGCCCCCGGGGCCGCAATATGGGAGCGCGTCCGGCGGTGAAGAAGGCCCCCGCCGCCGGCCAGGCCGCTCGGGAGGGGTTCAGGCCGCCCCGCAAGCTGGCGGAAGAACGCTGGGCGTGGAAGCGGCAAACGTGGCTACCTCACAGCTCCTCAGAGGACGGTGGGGTCAGCCATGAGAGCGTCGGCGTTTTGATCTTTGACCCATTGTCCTCGACGCCGCACGCGGACGGCTGGATCCAACTTGGCGACCAGGTACGACAACCTACTGACAGCCAGTAACGGGGCACTTGTGGCCGCGGCCGCGGGGGATGCACCATCCAAACCTCCAGCAGTCGAGGCAGCACCTTTGACGCTTCTTGCACAGGGCACCGTTGTACCCACAAACCGTGACTTGCTGCCCTCCCGGCCCTGGGAGCGCTTATAGACTGGATGTGAGGGTAATGGTCAGGCCCCCTCCCGAGCTCAACGAAGGGTTGCCAAGCTCCTCAGGGGCAGGTGAGAAGAGACGTGTCCCAGAAGGTGCTGCCATAGGTGCCATTCCCGCAACAGTTCCGCGCCCGGACGAGGTACCAGAAACCGCTCCCGACCGGGGGATCGGTACGGCCGTCACGGTAGGTGGTGGAGACGCTCGACTGCAGGCAGGAGATATCGAGGACGAGGCCGTGCGCGGCGATCATAGACCCCGACACCAAGTCATAAGCTGTCTCCGGGCCCGCCAGGGCTGCCTGGCTGTTCCAGGTGAGGTCCGTCGGGCTATCGCTACTCACGCTGAAGTTGGTAACCTCGACCGGGGCCAGCCAAACAAAGGAATTGGTGTCGTTGCAGTCGGTTCCTCCGCAGCCCAGTCCTACGTAACCATCCCCGTCGAAGTCCTGGGCCACGCCTATACACAATCCCGCGCTGCAGGTGTCGCCTGTCGTGCAGGCCCTACCATCGTCACACGGCGCACTGTTGAAGAGCTGCAGGCAGCCGATCGCGGGGTCACAGCTGTCAGTCGTGCACACGTTTCCATCGTTGCAGTCCAGTAGCGGGCCGCCCGCACAGACACCACCTTGGCAGGTGTCGTCGGCGGTGCAACTGTTGCCATCGCTGCACGGCGTGCCATTCTGTAAGGGCTCGTATTTGCAGCGTCCATTTTTCTGGCAGATCGCAACGGAACAGGCGCCGCCGGAGATGCACGCACACGAGTTGACCCTGCAGTCGGTACTGGTGGGGTCGCCTACGCAATCGCGACCGCCAATCTGTCCGTCGGGCCAGGCGTTCGCTACGGGATCGTACTGACCTTCGTTCTGCGCCGAGGAATCGCTGTATCCACCCCAGATCGCCATGAAGTTACCGGTCCAGAGTGCCCGATGCCCGGCTTGTGCCGCCGGTGCATTCCTGGTCGCGGTCGACGTCCATGAGTCGACCACCGGGTCGTACCGGAATCCCGTCATCGAGTAGGAACCGTCATATCCGCCCCAAATCACTATGAAGTTGCCGGTCCAAACGGCTGTTTGTCCCGCCCGTGGCACCGGAGCCAACAATGTATCCTCCGCGCTGGCCATCGGAGCAGCCACGCTCCCGGGGCTCCGTTCGGGTACAGGGCGCGCAGGGGCCGCCGGCGGAGTGTCCGGAGCGCCCGCCACGGCCCTTACGCTCCCGTCGTCGAGATCGCTCTCGATCCCATCCCACCATGCGTCCCAGGTCGTCTTCGCGATCGTGTAGATCGCCAGCCATACTCGCTCCGGATCCTCGGCAATGACAATCTGTACCTTGAACACCTCACGCTCCTCGATGACCGGATCGATCTCGCCGATCAGTTCAGGGGCCCGGGATCGCCAGCGAGCGAACTCCTCAGGACCCATGCGCAGGCGCAGCGGGCCGCCGGTCCATTCTGGCGCAAACGATGATCCTGGGGAATGTTCCGGTCCGCTCAGTGCCATTTCGGTTCGGACAAGCTCCACCACCGTCCGGTGAGGGTCCTCGGACCGGACGTCGAGCTCGCCGCTCACTAGACGTGCCCGAAGATCTTCCGCTTCCTTGCGAGCCGCCGCGTGGATGCGGCTGTCCGCCGCGAAGAATTCGCGGGCCAGGCGGTCAACGAGGACGGGCCGGACGAGAGCCTCCTGGATGAGAGTAGGGTCGTTGTCGAGCGCCGCGTAGAGTTCTGAGAGGCGCTCGGGCAACCGGGTGTTTTGAGCAATGCGCTCGCTCTCCTCGTGCAGCGCCTCGGCCGTGACGGGCGCCTGCCAGAGCCTGTCCAGCACCACGCTCTGCTTGAGGTAAGTACGGACTTTTCTCTCGACGACCTCCGGAGGCACCGCCTCCTCGAAGGGGCGGGTCGCCCCGATCTGGTGGGCGTAGTAGACGCGCTCGATCGCCCGCTGGGCCAGCACGCGCTCCTCAAAGATGAGGTCGCGGGTCTGGGCTGCACCCGGCCCTAGAGAGAGCAGCGCCACTAAGGCGAGGGGAACGCCAGCACGGATGATCATCGAGACCTCCCCCGAATGCCATTCGGGCGGACACAGCGTGAACGGGTTCCGATCATCGGCGCGATCTCAGCCTCCGCGGCTGCGTGTCTCCCCGTGTCGCGTCCAGAAACGAAAAGAGCCTACATGGCAACAATGGCGTCGGTCAAAATCATCTTGACCCTGACACCATCGAGTTCAGTGGGGATGGCACGGTCAATGCGCCGCCCCCTCTCGAGGTAGACCACGATCACGGCTTCGTTGGGATTGCGGTCAGAAGTGCCAACACCCACGCCGAGAATCGCGGGGTCCGACATCAAGCGGCCAACGTGCCTCTCTTTGATCGTCCGCGCGAACTCGACCTCAGAGCCCTGAGGAGCGAGGACGCTGGACTCAGAAAACTCGGCCGTTGTGCAGGTGCGCCCCACGAATCTGAACCCTCCTGGGCCACCGCAGAACGGCTCGAATGCCTCCGCAACCTGGCTGGCCGTGCTCCAGAAGCTCACGTTTGGGTTGCCACCGAGCAGGGTTCCGACCGGGTTGTGGCTCGCGTCGTTCGTCACCAGCAGGGACCCGGAATCTCCCGCAGCGAGGGAGTTGGGCGCCACGGAGAACGCCTTGTTGTACTGGACGTACCCCTTCTTCTGAATCTTCGGGTCGACGTTGGGGCAGATTGACTGGGCGCCACCCGGTCCGAAGCCGAGAAAGATGGTGAGATGGACTGCCTGAACCGTTCCAAAGGTCAGACCGGTCGCCCGACCGCTTTTCGCGACGGCCATACCGATCCTGGGTTCCACAGGGTTGGCGCAAGGGACGCCGATATCGAGGATCTCTCCGGAGGGATCCACAGCTCCCGGGACCGCAAGGGCGATGGCCGCATCAACGTTGGATTCGGCGAAGGGGACGAGGTCTCCGACCGTATGGGCCACCACGTTCCCCGTCGGCTGGCACTGTGTGTCCCAGAGCCCGGGTTGGAGGACCTCCTGCCCGACGGGAGCGCGGCAGAGCACGTGGCTGTTGGTCAGGACGTGCAACACCCCGTTGCACGTCACGGCCGAGCCGAGCGTCCCGTTCACGCAGTGCTCGCCCGAAAGGAAGGTAGGGTCGAAGTCGTTCGAAGGGCCTCCCGAAGTTCCCAGCTTGATGGGCAGCTGCTGCCTGGCCCTGTGATCGGGGCCATCGTCCCCTGAGGAGACGGTCCAACCGAGAAATGCGAGAGCAAGAAGAACTGCCAGCGTTCGGAAGCGCTTCATGGGTTCATCCCCCTCTAGTCGCGATGAGGGACGGGTGGTGACCGCCTATTGGTCCTCACCTGTCATCCTGATGTGGGATTGCTATAGTTCCCTCCTCTGACCGAGAGAGAGCAATCGGCATGCCACAAGGCGGAGAACGCATCGTCCCGCGAACGAATCGCTCGCAACTGCCTGGCGGATCGACACATCGGATCGTGAGGCTGGGCTCCGCGGCCGCGTGACCTGTGCGTCGAGTTCCACTCGTTCCTAACCGATCTGCTATCCGGCCTAACCGTCTGGTTTGATCTCTCAGGGGGGCGACGATCAGTCGAGGGGCAGCCCCATGCGGCGCACAAGATCTCTGAACCGCGAATCCGGGCGCAAGGGGTCGAAGACCGGGTCGACTACCAGGTAGGTGAGCCACGGGTCGCGCTGCTCATAGGCCTCCTCCAGTAACGCGAACGGCCGCTCCTTGTCTCCGAGGGCCGCATGGATGACCGCCAGCTCGGTCCGGGCGACGTACCGACGTCGGGACAACTCGTGAAGCTCATCGAGGATCCTCCGAGCCTCGGCCTTTCTGCCGGCCCTGGCAAGGATATAACCCAGCAGCGCACGATTCTCAGCGCTGTCGTTCGAGAGTCTCAATGCTTCGCGGGCCTCGGCGACGGCCTCTCCAAAGGTCCCCCGCTCCGCATAACACTTGGCGAGGGCCGCGTGCGCGCGTTCGGCGTCGGGGTGAAGGTCAAGCGTCTCCCGCACCCGCGTGATCGCCTGGTCGTACCGACGTGCCAAATAGAGACTGTCGGCCAGAGTCAGGTTGGCGGGCAGAGAAAGCGGATCGATCTCCCGCGCTCGGCCCGCCTCGACGATGGCCTCATCCACCCGTCCCATCGTCTCGAGCCAGTAGACATAATTCATACGTGCCGGGGCGAACCCCGGGTTCAGTTCGAGGGCGCGCAGCAGTTCCCTCTCCGCACCCGACCAGTCCCAATCAAATTCGTAGAGCACATTTCCCATCGCCATGTGCGCCCCGGCCAGAGTGTCGTCAAGCTTGAGAGCCCTTAACGCGAGAGTTCTCGCCTTGGTGAAGGCTTCCTTCGGTGGAAGAAACTCGCGCCGTCCCAACTCCACGTAGTAAACGGCCATCGCCGCATAGCCCGTCGCGTAGTCGGGGCTGATCCGGATCGCCCGCTCGGTATACTCGAGCCCCCTCATGAGCCCATCCCCACTCAGCTGGTTCGCGAAATGCCTCCCACTGAGAAAGGCCTCGTAGGCTTCAGGATTCACCGGGCGGGCGTTGGCGAAGCGCGCCTGATCCTGGGGCGCGAGGTTGGACTGGATCTCGTGCGCAAGAGCGCGCGCCAGATTGGCCTGCAAGACAAGGACGTCCTGCAGGTCGGACTCGTACGATCCGGCCCAGAGATGCCGGTCCGTGGTTGCCTCTACGAGCTGCGCCGTGAGGCGCAGGCGCTGCCCAGAGCGCAGCACCGTTCCCTCCACGACCGCGTCCACGCTCAGTTCGCGCGCGATTTCCGGCAACGTCTTGTGGGTTCCCTTGTAGCGCGTCGTGGATGTCCGCGAAATTACGCGCAGCGATCGAATCTGCGCCAGGTTCGTGATGATCTCCTCCGTCATCCCCTCGGCGAAATACTCCTGCTCGGGATCTCCCGAAAGATTCGTCAACGGCAGCACCGCCAGCGACTCGATACGGCCGCGAGTCGCGCCGAGCGGCCATCGCCCACGCAAGCCACCCACGTCGAGCGCCACGAGCAGACCGAAGAGCACCGGCAGCGCGCCGCCAACGAGAATCAGGAACCTCCGTCCCGACAGCATCCTGCTCCGGGGCACAGGACGCCGCCGGGCGGCCAGTGGTGTTCCCTGTATCCCCAGCCGCTCCAGGTCCACTTGCAACTCTCGCGCCGTCTGGTAGCGCCGCCCCGGATCCTTGTCCATGGCCTTCACGACGATGCTCTCCAGGGCCGCGGAGATCCGGGGATTGAGCGCGCCTGGGCCCGGCGGCGTTTGGTTGAGGATCGCCTCGATCAGTCGCGGCGGGCTCGTTTGCGGGAACGGCCGCCGCCCGGTCGCCATCTCGTACAGCACCGCCCCGGCGGCGTAGATGTCGCTGCGCGGGTCCGCCTCGTCCTTCTTGAGCTGCTCCGGCGCCATGTACGGCAGCGTCCCCGCTCCGCTACCTGTGTCGCTTAGCTTGTCGGTCGTCTTCAGATCGACCGCCGGCTGCAACCACTTCGCCAGCCCGAAGTCCAGGATCTTCAGCCGCCCGTCGGTCGTCATGCGCAGGTTCCCCGGCTTCAGGTCGTGGTGCACCACCCC
>JACQRS010000366.1 GCA_016206385.1 Candidatus Rokuibacteriota bacterium
CCGTTGGAGACGAACTCTGGGTCACCAACGGACGGATCAATGAGATGTGGCAATCCGCCTTCGACGACCTCCGCCGTCCCTACATCATGCAACGGTGGCCATACCAGTTCCTCGAGATCCACCCTGAGGATGCCAGAGCCCGTGGGATCGAATCCGGGGACCTGGTAGCCGTGGAGAACGACAACGTCCTGGTCCAGACCGGCGGGTATCTGGGGGTGGATGACAACGAACTCTCGTTCACCGAGCTTCAGAAGGCAGGGCATATCAGGTCCACCACCGGGAGCTTCAACGCGGTGGCCATCGTGAGTGATGCCGTACGGAAGGGCGTGACCTTTGCCTACTTCGGATTTCCCGGGAACCCGGCCAACTCGGTGGTTCCGCGAGTCCCCGATCCGGTGACGAACCGCTATCGCTTCAAGCTCGGCAAGGGGCGAGTGACCAAGATCGGCGAGTCACCGTACAAGCGCTCGTTCACTGCGATGAGCTTCGCACCTCGACACATCGCGTAGCGGGTCCGCCATGCGAGCCGCGCGCGGAACCGGCCTCCAAGTTGGCGGGGCCTGACCCCGTCGTGGAAAGGAAGCTGACTGATGAACCGTATCCTGGTTCCGCTGGACGAATCGCCGGCGTCGGAGGCCATCGTGCGGGTCGCGGAGGCGCTCGCGCGTGCGCACGGAGCGGAGCTGATTTTACTGAGAGCCGTTCGTCCGGCCGCCGGCCCGGGCTCCGCGGCGCTTGGCTCGGACGTCGACCCGGTGGCGGAGGCCGCGAGCTACCTCAAGCGCCTTTCGGAGACGCTTCGGGCGGGCGGGCTTGCTCGCGTGCGCTGGGACGTCCGCCGCGGGGCGGCGGAGCAGGCTATTACGACGGCGGCCGCGCGGGAACGCGTGGATCTCATCGCCATGACCACCCATGGCCGCGGCGGGATTGGCCGGCTGCTCCTCGGGAGCGTGGCCGAAAGCGTGGTCCGCAGCGCCCCGGCGCCGGTGCTCCTCATCCGCGGCCGCCTCTCGTCGAGTCCGGGCACGATCACGAAGATCCTGGTCCCGCTGGACGGCTCAAACCTGTCGGCCGAAATTCTCCCCATCGTCGAGCGGCTCGCCGGTCCCTTTGACCTCACCATCGCCCTCCTCCACGCGGTGGAGCCGATGCCGACGTCCGCCGTGGCCGGGGTCTCTTCGCGGCGGGAAGAGATGATTGCCTTCCGACAGGAGGAGGCGGAGCGGTATCTCTCCAAGGTCGCTAGTGCGCTGGAGGAGAAAGGCCTGCGCGTCCGCCACGCAGTCAGGGCAGGGCAGGCCGTTGACGTCATCCAGCAGTACGCGGGCGAGGAAGGGATCGGGCTGATCGCGATGACCACCCATGGCCGGACCGGTCTCGGCCGCCTCTTCTTCGGGAGCGTGGCCGAGCGCGTGCTGAGAGCGGCGCCGGTCCCGGTCCTCGTCTGGAAGGCCCGAGAGGAGTAGAACGGGACCGCACGGCAAGGAGGAGCGACAATGAGCCAGGATTCCCTCACGATCATCGACAATCGGACGGGGAAGCGCTACGAGATCGCGATCGAGCAGGGCGTCATCCCGGCCCTCGCTCTCAGGCAGATCAAGACCGGTCCGGAGGACTTCGGGCTCCTCTCCTACGACCCGGCGTTCATGAACACGGCTTCGTGCAAGAGCGCGATCACCTTCATCGACGGCGAGCGCGGCGTCCTGCGCTACCGCGGCTACCCCATCGAGCAGCTCGCCGAGCGCTCCACCTACCTGGAGGTGACCTATCTCCTGATCCACGGCAAGCTTCCCACCTCCGCCCAGCTCGAGGAGTGGACCTGGGGGATCACCCACCACACCTGGATCCACGAGAACTTGAAAAAGTTTCTGGACGGCTTCCGCTACGACGCCCATCCGATGGGGATGCTCGTTTCCGCCGTCGCGGCCCTCTCGACCTTCTACCCCGAGGCGAAGCATCTCGGCGACACGGAGAACCGGAGGCTTCAGGTCATCCGGCTCATCGCCAAGATGCCCACGCTGGCGGCGTTCGCCTACCGGCACAGCCTGGGAATGCCGTACGCCTACCCCGACAACGACCTCTCCTACCCGGGCAACTTCCTCAACATGGTGTTCAAGACCACCGAGCTCAAGTACAAGCAGGATCCCACGCTCGAGCGCGCCGTGGATGTCCTCTTCGTCCTCCACGCCGATCACGAGCAGAACTGTTC
>JACQRS010000378.1 GCA_016206385.1 Candidatus Rokuibacteriota bacterium
CGCGGCGGGAGCCACCACGACACCCGCCCCACGCCCCAGTATGGCCAGGGGTTCGATCGGCGCGGGACCGACGGCAAGCCGGGCTTCGCGGTCAGAAGCCAGCACTTCACCGCGGTGGACGACTCGCTCGTGGTCTGCCGCTTCACCTCGGAACGGGGCTTCGGGATGTTCGTGAGCGAGGCTTACGCCCGGATGGTCTCGGCGGTCACGGGCTGGGACATGGGCGTCGAGGAGCTGGAGCGGATCGGCGAGCGGATCGTCAACCTGGAGCGCTGCTTCAACGTCCGAGAGGGAGTCCGGCGGAAGGACGACATCCTTCCCTGGCGCGTCATGCACGAGCCGATCCCCGAGGGCGCCTCGGCCGGGATGCACTGCCCGCGGGAGGAGCTGGACCGGATGCTGGAGGAGTACTACCGGATCCGCGGCTGGGACAGGGACGGCGTGCCGACGCGCCAGACGCTCGAGCGTCTGGGCCTCCCCGACTTCGCCTGACCCTGCATCGCAGCGCTCTCCGGCTCCGGTCCCGGGGATTCACCGGTTCTTTCGGATCAGGGCGCGGGATCGAGTGTAAGATGGACCGAATGAGGACACCACGTGCCTAACTTTGAAGCGGCGCCCCCGGACCTGCGGGCGCTCCTCCCCCAGCGCATCAGCCAGCTCGGCCTCAAGCTCGAGGGCTCGCCCGTGGAGCGCTACGTCAAGATCCTGTACCGGGAGCTCGAGAAGAAAGGGCTCAAGCACTTCCGGCCACCCTGTTACCTCACCGACGAGTGGGGGTGCCCCTCTGGGGAGCCGATCATCGGCATCCCGTTCTATCTGGCCGACCCCAAGCTCGCGGGCCTCGAAAAGGCCATCGACGACCTCGAGGACGAGCGGGAGATCCGCATGTACCTCCGCCACGGGGCCGGACATGCCTTCAACTACGCGTACAAGCTCTACGAGACCCCGGAGTGGCGGGAGCTGTTCGGCCCGTTCAATCGCCCGTACCGGGAGCGGTACCGACCGGTCCCGTTCGACCGGAACTTCGTGCGCCACATCGAGGGGTGGTACGCCCAGAAGCATCCGGATGAGGACTTCGCGGAAACCTTTGCCGTGTGGCTGACCCCTCGCTCCCGCTGGCGCGTGCGCTACCGCGGGTGGCCGGCCATGCGCAAGCTCCGCTACGTGGACCGGATGGCCCGCGCCCTCGGCGGCACCGAGCCCCCGGTTCGCCTAGCCTCGGCCGACATCACGGTGGAGGAAATCGACATGACGGTCGAGGAGTTCTTCCGGGCCTACCAGCGGGAGGTCGCTCCGGTGGATGTGGCGCTGGAGAATGACCTCCCGGACTTCTTCATTCGCAAGGGACGCCGGAGGCACGGGATCCGTCCCGCCTGGGAGATGATCCGCGAGCAGCGCGCGGCCCTGATCAACAAGATCGAATACTGGACCGGCGTCCGGCGCAACGTCGTGCGCGCGCTCGTCGACAGCATCCACGACGCCGCCGAGCGCCTCGGGCTCCACGTGGAGACGAGCGCCGAACGGACCGCGCTGGTCGAGCTGACCAGCTACGCCACCACGCTCAGCATGAACTTCCTGACCCGCGGGAGCTTCGTCCCGCGGGCGCGGCAGCCCCTCCCCGGGCTGCGGAAGCACGGCCCGAACCGATCGGCCGAGACCGACGATGGCGAAGCTTCGAGTCGGAATCATCCACGGGCCTGACGACGCGGCAGGCGTGTCACGGCGAGGCAGAAGACCTCGCCGGAAAACCGACGTCGAGGAGATCGCCGAGGTGCTGCGCCGCGCCGGTCACCGGACCTTCTCCATGGTGGTGGATGGCAGTCGCGGCTGCCTCAACCGGCTGGCGCGTGTGGAGGCCGACCTCCTCTTCAACCTGGTTGAGACCTTCGGCGATGACGACACCAAGGAACCCCACGTGGCCGCCTACTACGACCTGCTCGGCCTTCCGTACACGGGCTCGGGGTCGCGCGGCCTCGCGCTGGCCATGGACAAGGCGCTGGCGAAGAAAGTGCTGGCCTTTCACCGGGTGCAGACGCCCCGGTTCGTCACAGTGTTCAGGGGTCGTCTGGACTGGGCCCACGACATCGACTTTCCGGTGATCGTCAAGCCGGTACGGGAGGACGGCTCGATCGGGATTGGCTTCACCGCGGTCGCGGGCAGCATCAAGGAGCTGATGGAGCGGATCGACGAGCTGCACACGGACTTCAACCATCCGGTGCTCATCGAGCAATATATTGACGGCCGCGAGATCTACGTGGGGGTGATCGGCAACGCCCGGCCCGAGCCCTTCCCTCCAGTCGAGCTCGACCTCTCGCACCTGCCGAAGGGAACGCCGCGGATCGCCGGGATCGAGGTCAAGTGGCAGGAGGGCACCCGCGCCTACCGGGGAAGCCGGGTCCGGATTCCCGACGACCTTTCGGGCGAGGTGGTCGCGGCCATCCGGCGGATCGCGCTCACCAGCTTTCAGGCGCTTCACCTCCGGGACTACGCCCGCTTCGACTTTCGGCTGACGGCCGACAACAAGATCTACCTGATCGAGGCGAACCCGAACCCGTACCTGTACTCGGCGGCCGAGTTCATCAAAGGCGCTCGCGCGTCGGGTCGGACGTACCCCGGGACGATCCTCGAGATCGTTGACCTCGCCCTGGCCCGCTACCGGTCCCGAGGCTGACGTCCGGTTGGCCCCGCGCGCCACTCGCGCTCGTGCCTCTGGGGCTCGCGGCGCGAGTCCCGTTGACGCCTGTCAGGGAAGCCCGTAATATACGGGCGCGGGCGGATAGCTCAGGCTGGGAGAGCGCAGCCCTTACAAGGCTGAGGTCACAGGTTCGAGCCCTGTTCCGCCCACCATCGCGTGACACTCCCCTTGGCGGGGTCGTGGTGCAGCCTGGTTAGCACACTGGACTGTCAATCCAGAGGTCGCGGGTTCAAATCCCGTCGACCCCGCCACTTTTTAAACCGGTTAGATCCCACCCCTCGCTGTCCGTCCCTCGCCCCAGATCGTCTTCCCAGCCCCGCCGTGAAGATCCGGTGGCAGGTTGGACAATTCTTTGTGCAGCATGTTAAGCCATAGTTGACGCAGCCTTTTTCGCGCGACATTCGGCCTGGCAACCGCACTCCGCGCAGACGTTTTCCACCACTTTCACGGCTGGCTCTCCAGTCCACCCAGCTAACTGCCCGTTTTTTCGGCCAGTGGTGGTTGGTACCTCGCTTGCTACACGGGCCGGTCAAAGTGGATTGCGGGAACACATGGGGAGTCGGGCATGGCGGACATGAAGGAATTCTTGAATCCGAAGGCGATGTTGACTCCGGGAGTCGCGGGTGCAGTCACGATGCTGATTGGGAACAGCGTTTGGGTTGCGTTCGGCGTGCCCCCACCATGGACCGCGCTCCTTGTCAGTTTCCTCTTTGGGCTCCTGGTCTTCGCGGGCGCTCGTATCCCGGCATGGCAGCGCGTCATCTACTACGTGTTGAATTCCCTGATCATTTTTTCGATGGCGGTCGGGAGTAACACGGTGGGTGCCGGCGGCGCGCGACCGGCTGAAGTTCGACAGGCAGCGCTGCTCGATCTCAAGCTCGGGGTACCGCCGGCGTACGCTCAGCCGCGGGACGCTCCACAGCCCGGGCGGGAGGTCCGAAGGCAACGAGAGGAGCTAGAGCGGCGCGAAGAAGAGGTACGACGTCGGGAGCAGGAACTTCAGCGGAAGCTTGAGGAACAGCAAAAGAAGGAGAAGGGTACGCCGCAACAGCGCCCGCGGCAGTTCTTCGATCGTTGGTTCTGACGAGTTTCGAGACCCGGACCGAAGGCCGAATCCATGGACGCGCGAGAAGGTACCCCCGGCCCGACGCATCCCACCACCAAGACGGCTGTTCTCGTCATCCACGGGATCGGGCAGCAGGATCCTTTCGAGACCCTCGATAGTTTTGCGCGCGGACTCGTCGATTATTTCCGTGAGATCTTTGCGCGAACGAAGCAGACGAACGGCATCAAGGAGATACGGCCTGCCCGGCTGAACCACGGCGAGTGGGTCGAAGTGGCCCTCCGTCTGCGCTTCGATAAGCCGGCGACACCCCGCGGGCTCCAGGAGCTCCACCTCCACGAGTACTACTGGGCCCCGCACACCCAGGGGCGCATGACCTATCGCGCCCTTCTCACCTGGTTGATCCGCACCGGGCTCACGCCGCTCCGCTACCTGAGCCAGAATCTCCAGGAGGAGTGGGGCGCTTCAGGAGGAAGGCTGGCCACGGTGGGGACCGTCTTTGCTCGGGAGATACTACGGATTTTGCTGCTCTACGTGCCGGCGCTGATCCTCATTGGCTACCTGATCTACGCGCTCGCCACGCTTCCCGACCTCACGCAAGCCTTCGCGCCCCTCTACCAGGCGTGGAGGACCGAGCCGCAAAAGCTTCCGCTGGCTGCGTTCACGATCGCCGTGGCGGGTGCGGCATTTCTCGTGTCGTTCATGCTGGTCACGGCGGGGCGCCTTTGGTCCAGACGCCGCAGGCTGATCCAGCGAGAAGCCGAGATCGCCTGGTTCGGCCAGGCGGGGCTCTGGTTCCTGGGCCTCGTGGCCATCGCCGCTATCGTGGCTTGGGTCTGGCCGATCGCACTCCTTCAGGCCATAGGGACCAAGCTCAGCTCCTGGGCGTCCGCTCGGGTCTTCCTCCAGACGCAGGGTTGGCCCGTCGTGAGAACGGCCCTGCTATTCGTGGCAATCTGGTACATACGCAAGATCCTGGTCGAGTACGTCGGCGACATCGCCGTGTATGTGACGGCCGATGAGAAGTCGGAGCACTACAAAGCGAGGAGCCAGATTCTGAAGGAGTCAACGGCGGCGCTGCGACGGCTCCTGGTCAGCTCAGAGAACTACAACCAGGTGATCGTCGCGGGCCATTCGCTGGGGAGCGTCATCGCCTATGACACGATCAATCGTGTCGTGAACGAAACGCTGGCGCTACCCGGCTCGCCGGCGTCTGCAACGTCGCTCACCCGGAGTCAGCTGGACCGCTTGCTCGGTCTGGTCACGTTCGGCTCCCCGCTCGACAAGATCTATTATTTCTTCCGGCGGCAGGTGGACGAGGATCAGGCGATCCGAGCCCAGACCCTGTCGTTCATTCACGGCTTCCGGCGGAGGAAGTCTTACCGGCGCTACGATCCCTACGGGATGACCTTCGGCCCACCGGGCACCCCTGTGGGGGACGCCTCCAGTCATCCGGAACTGAGACAGGAATTCCGGTGGCTGAACGTCTGGTCGCGGATGGACCCCGTGAGCGGGTTCCTGAACCACTACCTCATAGACCGGAACGACCAGCGGCACTGCTGGTATGGCCTGTGGGGCATTGCCCACGTGGCGTACTGGCGCGACCCAAAGTTCTACCGGTTTGTCGCAGAGCGACTCCTGTAGATCATGGCTTCAGGTCTTTCAGCACGTCTTTCACCTCGTTGATGTGTTTGACCGCATGGTTCAGGTCGGCGCGGCGCTTGAGTGCCTTCAGCAGCTCGTGTTGGCCTTTGAGCACTGTCAGTAGAATTCCCTGCTTCTCATCGCCGCACAGCTTGGCCAACGGAGACGCAGCGCCGGTGCGCCGGCTCATGACGACGAGACACGCGACCACGAGCGAATCCGCGTTGATGTTCTCGATGTATTTTCTCTGAATCTGATGCAGGACCTGGGCAATCTTCTCGTCCGGGATGCGATGGATCGCCCCCGCAGCGGCCGCGACAGCCGTCGCGGCAGCTTGGGCGGCGGTTCTATTAGCGATCAACGCCTCCCTCCTCTTCTGCTCGGCCTTTTTCTCGGCGTCCTTCACGGCCTTTTCTTTTTGACCGGCGTCTCCGCCAGGCTGGTCTGACTCCTTCTTTTTGGTTTCAAGCTCCTCTTCGGCTTTCGCCAGTTCCTTGTCCTTTTCCGCGGCGGCCTCCTTTTTGGCTGCGGCATCGTTAGCGGCCCTGAGAGGATCGAGCGGCGATCGCAGCTCGCCTTCGGCAGTGGCGGTGGCGGCCCCTGTGCCGCCGAGGGCGGCGAGGCGACGGCCGAAATTGCCGGCGGCAAGCTCTCCCATGAACATCGTGATCATGGTGTCGTCGTACCGGCTGAGCATGACGGCGTACGCGGTCTCGCTGATGGCGCCGTTGGCGTACGCCTCGCAGGCGCGGTAGAGGCCGTCGCGCAGCAGCTGGATCGTCGCCAGCCGCTCGCCCAACTGGGCGGCAGCTTCCGCCCGGACCCTGGCGATCGAGACTGCGACCTGTCCGGCGATTTGCGCTGGAACGTCGATTCCAAGACTGCCACCGACGGCGAACGACGCCTGGACTGCCTTCACGACGTCAGGGCTCGGCTCGGCGCAGACGATCCGCTTTGGCTTGACGCGCCCCTCGTCCAGGAGAAATTCGACTGGCGTCGAGGTGACCAGGCGGAGGTCGCCGGTCGTCGACAGGGTGTCGGTCTCGCCGAGGCCTGTCATGAGGTGAAATGTTCCGCCGGTCGATGTGCAACCCGCGAGGAGTAAGACCAGGCTGGCCGCGATTCCGGCTTTGACGAGCGTCGTGCTCATGACTTTGCCCCTCCCTCTCACG
>JACQRS010000358.1 GCA_016206385.1 Candidatus Rokuibacteriota bacterium
CCCTGGCCATCAGCAAGGCAATCTCGCGGCCGATCCCGCCGGCCGCGCCTGTCACCAGCGCCACCTTGTCCTTGAGCATCATGGAAGGGTTCTCCTTTCAGATCACCTGAGCCGCGCGGAGGTGCTGGATCTCCGCCTCCGCGCACCCGAGCTCCCTCAGCACCTCCTCGGTGTGCTGGCCGAGGGTCGGCGCCGCGGTCCGGATCCGGCCGGGGGCGCGGGAGAACTCCACAGGCGTCGCAAGAGTTTTGAAGCGGCCCGCTGTCGGATGCTCCTGCTCCACGATCAAGCGGCTCGCCTGCACCTGGGGGTGGTTGACGAGGGCGGAGTAGCTGTTGACCGGCGAGCACAGCACGTCCGCGGCTTCGAGGATCGCCATCCATTCGTCCACGCTCTTGTCGGCGAAGACCCCTTCCAGGATCGCGACCAGCTCCTTACGGTGGGCGAGCCGGTTGACGCGGGTCGCGAAGCGCGGGTCGTCGGCCAGCGAGGGCCGGCCCACCGCGCCGCAGAAGGGTCGCCAGAGCTTTTCCGTCCAGACGGCGACGAAGATCCAGCCGTCGCGCGCCCGGAATGCCTGGTAGGGGACGACCTCCGGGTGGGCGCTCCCCCAGCGCGGGAGATCCTGGCCGGTCACGTGAAAGACCGAGAGCCGGGCCGTGTGAGCGAGGAGGGCGCCGGCCAGGAGGGAGACATCCACGCGCTGCCCCTCGCCCGTTCGTTCCCGGTGGATGAGCGCGGTCAAAACGCCCTGCGCGGCCAACAGCGCGCCCATGGTGTCAACGACCGGCGCGCCGCACAGCACCGGGGCTCCGTCGGGCTCGCCGGTCACGGCCATGATGCCGGCCATGGCCTGAACCAAGGCGTCCAGGCCTGGCTTCTCCCGCCAGGGGCCCCCCGGGCCGAACGCCGAGAGCGAGCAGTAGATCAGCCGCGGGTTGACCCGCGACAGGTGGGAATAATCGATCTCCAATTTCTCGGCGACCCCACCCCGAAACCCCTCAATGACCACATCGGCGCGCTCGGCCAGCCGGTAGAGAATCTGGCGCCCTTCGAGCCGGGACAGGTCCAGCGTGATCCCGCGCTTGTTCCGGTTCACGGTCAGGTAGAGCACGCCCTCGCCGCCGAGCGTGACCTGATAGACGGTGCGGGCCGCGTCGCCCTGGCCCGGGGGCTCGACCTTGATCACCTCGGCACCCATGTCGGCCAGGTACATGCCGCAGAGCGGACCGGCGATCAGCTGGGCGAGCTCCAGGATCCGGTAGCCCTGGAGCGCACGGGAGGGGGACTCCGGCGGTGTCATATCACAGCGGCCGCCAGGATAACACAGCCACCGGGTCGCGGCCACCGCGGACGGGTCCTTCAGCGGCGGCTGGCCGACCCTCGCTCGAGGGCCGCGACCAGCTCAGCGCCGAGCACGAAGACCACCGCGGAGTAGTACACAAACATGATGAAGGCCACCAGCACACCCAGGGGACCGTAGATCTGGTCGTAGAGGCCCAGCTCGACGATATAGAGACGGAGCAGGTGCTTGGCCAGCTCCCAGAGCACGCTGGTGAGGAGGGCTCCGGCCAGGGCCGCGCCCCAGAAGATCCGCCGGTGGGGGAAGAAGCGGTAGATCACAAAGTACATGGCGGTGGAGAAGCTCACGCCGAGGGCAATGCTCATCCACTCGACCCACTGCGCCGGGACCCCCGCAGGCTTGAAGACGAAGCTCTTGAACCAGGCGAAGACCGCTGTCGCAGCGATGGTGGCCAGGAAGAGGATGCCGATCACAAAGATCATCCCGATGTCGAAGAGCATCCCCCGCCAGAAGGACCGCCCCCGGACGCCGAGGATCCGGTTCAGGACGAAGCGCAACGCGGCGAAGAGCTGGGTGGAGAAAAGGATCAGGATCAGCGTGCCGAGGAGGCCGGACAGCTGCCGGGTGGCCACGATCCGGTCGAGGGTCCGGGTCACCTCCTTCTGGTACACGGGAACGATCTGGCTGAGCTGATCCAGGATCTGGCGGGTCGCAGCCTCGCCCGAAAGGATGAACCCGGCGAGGGAGACGACCAGGAAGAGGAGCGGGACCAGGCAGATCAGAAAGTAAAAGGACAGCCCGGCGGCCAGAAAAAACCCCTGGTGGGTGAAGAATCCGGAAAAAGCCTGGCGGAGCCCCCGGATCACATCGGTTACGGGACGAAGGCCTCGTTGACGGCGCTAAAGGATCCACCGGGCCGGGGGCCACCCCCGATCACATAGACCACGCCTCCGACCACGGCCGCGCCCAGACCGTGGCGGGCCGTCGGCATCGGCGCCAGCGCTGTCCACCGATCCGTCGCCGGAGCGTAGGCTTCGGTCTGGTTGAAGGTTCCGGCTGGCTCTTCGCCGCCGAACACCAGGAGCCGGCCCGCGTGGGCCACTCCGGCAATCCCCGATCTGGCGGTGGGCATCGGCTGCCGGCGCTCCCACCGATCGGCGGCGGGATCGTAGACCTCGGTGTCCCGTAGGTTCTGGGCGTAGCTTCCGCCGAGGCGGCCGCCAATCGCGTAGAGCCGCTTCTCCCACCCGATGACCGCGAGATGGTCGCGCGGCGTCGGCAGCGGCGCCCGGCTTTCCCACCGGTCCTGGGCCGGGCCGTACGCCTCGTTCGCCGCCGAGTTGGGACGACCGTCCCGGGCCACACCTCCCATAGCGTAGATCTTCCCGTCAATCTCCGCAGCGCCCAGGGCCCCGCGCGCAGTAGGCATGGAGGCCCGCCGCCGCCAGCGGTCGGTGGCCGGATCGTACTCGAACATGGTCGCCACCGGGCTCCAGCCGCCAGAGTAACCCCCGATGACGTAGAGGCGGCCGCCCACCGCGGTGGCGGTGGTGTGGTGGAGCGGTTCGGGCAGGGGCGCGCGGCTCTCCCACCGGTCAGCGGCGGGGTCATACACTTCGACGACGTCGCCGCTTCCCCCGAACCCTCCGACCACGTAAACCTTTCCTCCCAGGGGCGCGACAGCCACCTCGGTCCGCGGGGTCGGCACGGGGGCCTTGGTCACCCACTGGCCCGTGGGCGACTGGGCCGCAAAACCGAAGGCCCAGAGAACGAGAACAAGACTCGAGACACCAGCCGCCAGCCCCAGCGCGCAGGCCTTTCCCAACCCCTTTGACGATGCCGCCACGATCGCGGCTTTGCCCTCGAGCCCGCGCTCCATGCCCTCAGAGCTGCCTGTAGAACTCGGCGCGGTCGCCGCTGGTGACCTCCGGGCGCTTCAGCACGTTGTCTCGCAGCACCTCGATCGCGATCCGCTCCCCCGGCGCATGGCGCCAGAGGGAGAGGTACAGCTCCTTGCGCGTGGGGACCTCCTCCGAGTTCAGCGAGACGATCACGTCGCCCTCGCGCAGCCCGTACTTCTCCCCCGGCCCGTTCGGGACCAGCCCCGCCACCACAACCCCCTCGTCCAGCGGGTGGGCGAAGAGCCCGAGCCAGGCGCGCTTTGGACGGCTCACCACGCGCCCGTAGCGGAGGAACTCCGCCTGGTTCTCGCGGTAGAACTCGATGGGGATCGCCAGAGAGTTGCGGACGATCTCGTTGAGGTTGAGCGACACCACGCCGATCATCTGGCCCTTCAGGGTGAAGAGCGGACCGCCGCCGAATCCCGGGTTCGCGGCGCTCGACACGACGCCGCGATCCAGGAGGTACTCCCAGTAGGCCTCGAACTCGCCGAGGTAGGTCACGACGCCACCGGCAACCCGCCGCTCCTGGGGGCCGGTCGATGCGATGGCGAAGACGGGCTCGCCCCGCTCCACCGGCTCCGAGGCGCCCAGGTGCGCCGGGCGGAGCTCCTGGCGCTTCACCCGGAGCAGCGCCAGCCCCACGTCGAAGTCCTGGGCCACCAGCTCCGCCTTGAGGCGCCGCCCCTGGCCCAGCGAGACGTAAATCTTCTCCGCCCCCATCACGACATAGTTCACCGTGAGGATCAGGCCGCTCGGATCGATGACGGTCCCCGAGCCCATCCTTTCGTCACCGAGGATCCGGGCCGACGGGTGGGTATCGGGCACCTCGGTGTGAATGTTCACCACCGTGGGAAGCAGTCGCTTCACCAGCTCAACCGCGGCGTCCATGGAGCGCCCTCAGCGCCGGGATGGAGACGATCTTCTCCTCGGTGAGAAACTCCCAGTAGATGCCGCGGGGCTTCGGATAGCGTGAGCCACACCGGAGCGCCCCGTCCGGCGTGACGATCCAGTCCACCGGGATATCGTGGGGAAGCATCTCCACCCCGTATGGCACGATCTGGAGTGGGTGCACGGTGGTGAGGATGGGCGTCCGGCCGGTGGCAACGCCGGTCTCCCGCAGCAGCCCAAACTCAAGATCCGAGTACCCGCCGCCCTTCCCCACCCGCGCACCCTGGCCGGTGACAGCCACAGAGCCGCAGACGATCAGATCGAGCGCGCGCACCTCCTCCACCCGCACCGCCCGTCCATAACGGACCGCCCCTTTGATGGTGGCCGCCCGCGCCAGGCCCTTGCCGAGACGGGCGGGGTCCAGCTCGACGAAACACTCGTCCTCGCTCAGCTTCGGCACCGCCATGTACACGACCTTGCCTTCCCGGAGCGCCATGCGGCGCACCGGGATCTGGGGCGCGTCCGGATTGACCTTGATGACTCGAGCCCGGCGCCAGATCGGAAGGGCCTGGAGCTGGAGCGCCGCCCGCTCGGCACCCGCGAAGTTCGGGATGCGGCCTTTGGCGCCCGGAAAGCGCGCGGCGCGGTGGATCTCGAGCAGGCGCCAGGTGTGCTCCCGCAGCTCGGGCTTGGGCATCGGGTCGCGGCTCACCGGCGTTCCTCAGAGACGAGACTGGACAGCGAGGGCAACGACGCCCACCGTAGCACGGCGCCCGGCCGGGCGCAACCGAGGGCCATGTTCCAAGCTTAACGCAAATTGACCGGAGCCGGAGCGCGGGGTAGAATCCGGCGAGGAGACGAAGCGATGGGCGCCCCGCTCCGCATCATCGAGTATTCCGACTACCTCTGACCCTGGTGCTACCCGGCGGCCGTGCGCCTGCGCCGACTCCAGGAAGAGCTGGGCGACCGCCTCAGCATCGAGTGGAAGGCATTTCCCCTCCGCCCCGTCCCCGATCCCTCCGTCACCTTCAAGGGGACCTATCGGGAGGCGGCCTGGAAGCGCTGCCGGACGCAGGCGGAACCCGACGGGATCGTCTATATCCTCTGGAGCCGAGACGACTACCCCAACTGGAGCCTGCCGGCCCTGGAGGCGGCCAAGTGCGTGGCACTGCAGGGGGCGGAGGTGTTCGAGCGTCTGCACCTCAAGCTCTACGAAGCCTTCTTCTCCCGGGGGATGAACATCGCCAACCGGGACGAGGTGATGACGGTCGTGAAGGAGTCCGGCGCAGACGTGGAGCGCTTCGTCGCCGACCTGGGGAGCGGCAAGGCGCGGGCCTGGGTGCTCCAGGACTACGAGGAGGCTGTGACCCGGGCCGGAGTGCGTGCCATTCCCACGGTCCAGCTCGATGACGGCAGGCGCATCGTCGGGCTGGTGGACTTCGCCGAGTACCTGAGGCTCATCGACGGCGCCGCGCGAGGGTAACGCCCGTGGACCGGGAGACGGCGCGTGAGCAGGCGGAGCACTACTTCCAGAAGGGGTATGCGGCCCAGATGCGCGGCGAGCTGGACGAGGCCATCGCCTGCTACAAGAAGTCCATCGAGTGCTTCCCCACCGCGGAGGCCCATACCTTCCTCGGCTGGACCTACAGCTTCAAGGGCGACCACGACGCCGCCATCCGGGAGTGCCGGATTGCCATCGAGGTCGATCCGGACTTCGGCAACCCCTACAACGACATCGGGGCCTACCTGATCGAGCTGGGGCGCCACGCCGAGGGGATTCCGTGGCTCAAAAGGGCCATCGAAGCCAAGCGCTACGAGCCGCGCCATTTCCCCCACTTCAGCCTCGCCCGGATCTACGTCAAGCAGGGGAAGATCCACGAGGCGATCAGCGAGCTCGAGCTCGCCCTTCAGCTTGAGCCCGAGTACAAGCTGGCGCGCACGGAGCTCCACCGACTCCTCGGGATGCTGAACTGAGGGGCCACGTCCCCGTGACCTCTCCCGCCCTTCCCTTCTACGACAACGCCCTCCTCTTCGGTCACGACAGAACCACGGGCCTGCTGGCCTTTGAGCTTGAGGCTGGCGACAGGATCCAGATCTTCTCCCGCCAGGGTGGCCGGACCGTGTCAGCCAGCGAGCCCTTCACCCCCTTCCTCCTCCTGGCCGAACCGGATCTGCTCAAGGGCTTCAAGAGCGAGCGGGAGCTGATCCCGCTGGACGGCCCCGGCCACTATCGGTGGCTCGCCCGCTTCCCCTCCTGGACGCTGGCAATCAGGGGCCGCGACCATTGCCAGAAAACCTCGGGGAAGAACCCGTCGGCTCCCGACGCCCCCTTCCGGTTCTTCAACGATGCGGGCCACCAGTTCCTCCTCACGACAGGAAAGACCTCCTTTTTCGGGCTCGCATTCGGGGACCTCCGGCGCCTGGCCCTGGACATCGAGGTGCTCACGGGGGAAGGCTTCGAGTTCCCCAACGCCCAGCGCGACTCGGACCGGATCATCGCCATCGCCCTGGCCGACTCCACCGGCTGGGAGGAGGTGATCTCGGGTCGCGCACGCTCGGAGCCGGAGATGCTGGAGCTCTGCTCCCGCCTGATCAGGGAGCGGGACCCCGACGTCATCGAGGGGCACAACATCTTCCGCTTTGACCTGGAGTACCTGGAGGCCCGGGCCACGCGCTCAGGGGTCGTGCTCGGATGGGGGCGGGATGGCTCGCCGCTCAGAGGTCATCCCTCGCGCATGCAGGTTGCTGAGCGCGCCATCAGCTACCACCGCTACCAGGTCTGGGGGCGTCACATCGTGGACACCTGGATCCTGGTCCAGCATTACGACGTGGCCGCGCGGGACCTGGAATCCTACGGGCTCAAGGACGTGGCCCGCCACTTCGGTGTCGCGGCTCCGGAACGGACTTATCTCGCTCCTGAGGAGATTCCACGGGTCTTCCGCGAGGACCCGGAGCGGCTGATGGCCTACGCGCGGGACGACGTGCGTGAAACCCTCGCCGTCTCGGCCATCCTCTCCCCGTCCTACTTCGTCCAGGCTCAGATTTTCCCCTTCGACTACCAGGGCGTGGTGCTCAAGGGCAACGCCACCAAGATCGACGCGCTCCTGCTCCGCGAGCACCTCCACCGCCGCCGGGCGATCCCCGCGCCGTCTGCCGGCTCGGCGGTGGCCGGTGGGTACACCGCGGTCTTCTGCCAGGGGGTGGCGCGCCGAGTCCTCCATGTGGACGTGACCTCCCTCTACCCGTCGCTGATGCTCAGCTTCGGGATCTTCCCGGCCAAGGATGAGATGGGGATCTTCCCGCTGCTCTTGCGCGATCTCAGAGAGCTTAGGGTTTCGGCCAAGGGGCTGGCGCGCCAGGCGGCCTCGGAGGAAGAGCGCATCCACCTCACGGCGCTCCAGCAGACCTTCAAGATCCTGATCAACTCCTTCTACGGCTATCTGGGCTTCTCGGTGGGCCACTGGAACGACTTCGAGGCTGCCAACCGCGTCACCGCTGAAGGCCGGAAGCTCATCAAGACGCTGGTGGAATGGTTCAGGGGGCGAGGCGCCACCGTCATCGAGATCGACACCGACGGGCTCTACTTCGTCCCGCCGCCTGATACCGCCGACGAGGCGGGCGAGGAGCGGCTGGTCAGCGAGCTGTCCGAGGTGCTGCCGCCGGGGATCAGCCTCGAGCTGGATGGGCGCTACCCGGCCATGTTCAGCTACAAGATGAAGAACTACGTGCTGCTGGACGGGAGCGGCAAGCTCACCATCAAGGGCTCGGGGCTCCGCTCGCGCGGCCTCGAGCTCTTCCAGCGGATCTTCATGGAGGAGATGTTCCGGCTGCTCCTCACGGGGCGCCGGGAGGAGATCCCGAGGCTGGTCCAGCGCTACGTGGACGACTTCGCCGCCCACCGGATTCCGGTGAGGCAGTTCATGAAGACCGAGACGCTTCAGGACTCGCTGGAGACTTACCGGGAGAAGCTCAGGGCCAAGAGGCGGAACCCCTCAGCCCCATACGAGCTGGCGCTCCAATCCGAGCGGCCGTACCAACCCGGCGACCAGGTCTCCTACTACGTCACGGGGCAGGGGCTCAAGGTCAAGGTGAACGAGGCGGCCAGGCTGGCAAGCCAGTGGGACCCGGCCGCCCCCGACGAGAACGTGGAGTACTACCAGGCCAAGGTCCGCGAGCTCTGGGAGAAGTTTCGCCCGCTGGTGGAGCAGGAGGGCCTCGTCCCTGTGCAGGAGGAAGCCGAGGACGCTCAGCTGACGATTGACGGAGAGACGTAAGTGCGACCACGGCCCACTCCTACGCAAGCGCGAGCGAGAGCTGGCGGACGCGGCGCGGCGGGACCGGGTAGGCCAGGTCGCGGGAGGCCTGGCACCGCGTCGCCTCCTGAAGGTCGGGGTTCTTGCAGCGGCAGAGGATCGGCGTGATCCCGTGCTCCCGCGCGGCCATGCGGAGCTTGAAGAAGCTTCGGATGCGAAGATCAGCGGGAAGGAGCTGGGTCGAGGCTGAAGCTGCCACGGCCGCCAGCGGCCCGCCCTTGAACTGCCTGAGCAGAGGCCGCGACACCGCGGGCGGAAGCTCGTCTTCAAGAAGCCTCGCGATCCCTGGCCGGACGTAGAGGTACCCCACATCCATGTGAGTGATCGCCTCACGAGCCAGGGCGCTCAGGAGCCGCTCGAACTCTTCAGACCTGTCGGTCACCCCTGGGATCACCGGATCGTGTCTCACCCCAACCGCCACTCCCGCGTCTCGGAGCCGCGTGATGTTCCCGAGCCTCGCCTCGGGCAGAGCGGTGCCCGGCTCAAACAGGCGGTGGTAGTTCACGTCCAGTGAAAGCAGGCCGATTCGCGCCCGAACCTGACCGGGATAGGTCGCGAAGAGGGCGATGAACTCGTCAGGGATCCACCCCTTGGTGAGAAAGGTCACGGTGATCCCTCGTCCGAGGAGCAACTCAGCCGCCCGGTACGTGACGCCGAGCACCTCGGGGAAGGGCTGGAAGGGGTCGCTGGCAGTACACAGACTCACCGCTCGCGGAAGCCGGCGCATCCGTGCAAGCTCGACCTCAAGTCGCGCCGGCAGGTTCGCATAGACC
>JACQRS010000372.1 GCA_016206385.1 Candidatus Rokuibacteriota bacterium
AACACGGGGGGTGGTGACGCTGCTACGTGGTGGGGCTGGCTGCCTCAGGCAGCGCTCGAATGCGGCGATCAGGAACGCCGCGGACTAGCCGGTGCCGGACTGCGACTGCCCGGCGACGTCCTTCCCTCGGAGCGCGACGGGCAGGGCGGCTTCCTGAATCGGCGTGCAGACAACGAACCCCGCCTCCCGGATCCCCTCGCGCACGGGCTCAGAGAGGTCAAGGGCGGCAAACGGGAGCGGCAATCAGCGCTCCTCGGTCCGGGCGGCCTGAATCGCGTCGCGATCCACGAGGTTCTTCTTGATCAGCGTCTCCTCGAGGGCCAGGATCGCCTTCTTGAACTCCGGGTAGAACTCGGGGTTGAAGGTCACGCCCTTCCGGGTGGGGCCGGGCTCACCGTCCGGACGCCTCCAGTAGATCCGGATGTCCACGAACGTATGACCCTTGTACTCCCGGAGGGAAACGCGGATCTCCTCCTCCGGATTTTTCTCGATGGTGCTGACGAGCTGATCGCTGTCCTTTCGCGTCCCCTTCTCCTTTTTCATCACGTCTCCTCGGTTTAGATCGGGCAGACGAGCTGCCCCATGCGCTCTGCCAGCTTGAGGTTTTCCCGGTAGTCCACCGGGACTTCCACCAGACAGGGGCCGGGCGAGGCGAAGGCTTCCTTCAGGGCGGGGATCAGCTCGTCGGCACCCTCCACCCGGAATCCCTGGCAGCCGAACGCGCGGGCCAGGGCGACGAAGTCCGGGTTTCCGAAGGCCACCCCCGACTCGCGGCCGAAGCGGGTGAGCTGCTTCCACCGGATCGAGCCGAAGGCGTCGTCTCTCCACACGACCGTCACGACGGGGAGACCCAGGCGCACCGCCGTCTCCAGCTCCTGGCAGTTCATGAGAAAGCCGCCGTCGCCGGCCACGGCCACCACCTTGCGAGCGGGAAAACAGAGCCTGGCTGCCATGGCGCCGGGCAGCGCGATCCCCATGGCCGCGTAGCCGTTGGAGATGATCACCGTGTTGGGCTCCGCCACCTGGAAGAGCCGCGCGACCCAGAGCTTGTGGGCTCCCACGTCCGAGACCAGGATGTCCTCAGGCCCCAGGACCTCCCTCAGATCGTGCAGCACGCGCTGGGGCTTGAGGGGAAACCCGTTGTCCGTCGAGCCCTCATGCAGCTCGGCAAGAATCCAATCGTGGAGCTGGCGCGAGCGGGAGGGGTCTCGGCGCACGCTCACGAGATCGGTCAGGAGCTCGATCGCCTCCCGCACGTCGGCCACCACCTCGACGGCGGGCTGGTAGTCCGCATCCACCTCGGCGGGGGTGAAGTCGATGTGGACGATGCGTTTCTGGCGGTCCGGGTTCCAGAGCTTCGGGGCGTACTCGACCGGGTCGTAGCCGACGGCGATGACCAGGTCGGCCCGATCGAAGCCGCAGGAGACGTAGTCGCGGAGCTGAAGCCCGATGGTGCCGAGGGACAGCTCATGGTCCCACGGCAGGCACCCCTTGGCCATGA
This sequence comes from Candidatus Rokuibacteriota bacterium, assembly GCA_016206385.1. Classification (GTDB taxonomy): domain Bacteria; phylum Methylomirabilota; class Methylomirabilia; order Rokubacteriales; family CSP1-6; genus JACQWB01. The sequence goes on from JACQRS010000372.1 coordinate 1,502, forward strand.
AGGTGTTGGCGACGGGGATGCCGGTCCGTCCGGCGAAGGTGCGGAGCGCCCGCGAGGCTCCGCCGCGGAGCACGCCGTTGCCGGCGAAGATGAGCGGATTTTTCGCCCTGTCGATGAGCTCAGCGGTCCGTTGAAGGGCGGGACGATCAGGCGAGGGCCGGCGGGGACGCTCGGTGGAGAGCGGGACGGCGCCTGCGGTCACCTCCTCGTCAGCCACGTCTTCGGGGAGCTCCAGATGGCAGGCCCTGGGCTTCTCGGTCTGGGCCAGCTTGAAGGCCTTCCGCACCGCCTCGGGGATCACGGGGCCGACCTCGCTCCGGGTGTTCCACTTCGTGATCGGGCGGAACAGATCGGTGATGCTCACGTACTGGTGGGACTCCTTGTGGATCCGGTCTCGCCCGGCCTGACCGGTGATGGCGACGAGCGGGGCCCGGTCCAGGTTCGCATCGGCCACGCCGGTCACCAGGTTGGTGGCGCCCGGGCCCAGGGTGGCGAGGCACACGCCCGCCTGGCCAGTGAGCCGGCCCCAGACATCGGCCATGAAGGCCGCCCCCTGCTCGTGGCGGCAGGCGATGAAGCGGATCTTCGAGTCCAGCAGCGCGTCGGTCAGCGCCAGCGTCTCCTCGCCTGGGAGGCCGAAGATCACCTGCACGCCTTCGTGGGCCAGGCAGCGAACCAGGAGCTCGGCCGCCCTCATGCCGCCGCCTCGGACGCAGACGCCGGAGGCGTGGCGCGCCGGCCGAACAGCCGCGCCGCGACGATGCCCACCTCGTAGAGGGCGATGAGCGGCCCCGCCATCAGGCACTGGTTGAAGATATCCGGCGTCGGGGTCAGGATGGCGGCGAGGATGAAATTGATGAGAACGGCGTACTTCCGGTTTCGCGCCAGGAACTGCGGCGTCACCACCCCCATCCGGGAAGCCAGCGTAATCGCCAGGGGCAGCTCGAAGACGACGCCGAAGGCCAGCGTGAATTTCAGGACGAAGTCCACGTAGCTCCCGACGGAAATCACCGGGGTGAGATCCTGCTTTTCGCCGAAGCCGACGAGAAACGTGATGGCAAACGGGATCACCACCCAGAGCGCGAAAGCCACGCCGATGGCGAAGAA
>JACQRS010000038.1 GCA_016206385.1 Candidatus Rokuibacteriota bacterium
CGCCTACCCCGACAACGACCTCACCTACGTCGGCAACTTCCTCAGCATGCTTTTCAAGACCACGGAGGTGAAGTACAAGCCCGACCCGGTACTCGAGCGGGCGGTGGACGTCCTCTTCATCCTCCACGCCGATCACGAGCAGAACTGCTCCACGAATGCCGTGCGGAGCGTGGGCTCCTCGCGGGTGGACCCGTACTCGGCGCTTGCCGCCGGGGCCGCAGCCCTCTACGGCCCGCTCCACGGCGGGGCCAACGAGGCCGTCCTCCGGATGCTTCAGGCGATCGGCTCGGTGGAGAAGGTTCCGGAGTTCGTCCGGAAGGTGAAGGCCGGCGAATGGAAGCTGATGGGGTTCGGGCACCGGGTCTACAAGCACTACGATCCGCGAGCCAGCCTCGTCAAGCGCCTGGCCGACGAGGTATTCACCGTCACCAAGCCCAACCCGCTGCTGCCCATCGCGCTGGAGCTCGAGCGGATCGCGCTGGAGGACGACTACTTTGTCACGCGCAAGCTCTACCCGAACGTGGACTTCTACTCGGGGCTGATCTACCAGGCCATGGGCTTTCCGGTAGAGATGTTCCCGGTGCTCTTCGCCATCCCGCGCACCTCGGGGTGGTTGGCCCAGTGGCTGGAGATGGTGGAGGATCCGGAGCAGAAGATCGCCCGCCCCCGCCAGCTCTATGTCGGGTCTCCACCGCGCGAGTACGTCACGATCGGCCGACGCGAGCCCGGTGAGGAGGAGTTCGAGTGAGCCGCGCGGAGCACGCGGTGAGCTCGCGCTTCGCGTTTGACCGGGCGCCCCGTCGGGTCTACTGGGAGCTAACGCGGGCGTGCGACCTGGCCTGCCGCCACTGCCGGGCTGAGGCCGTGCCGTGGCGCGATCCCAGGGAGTTCAGCCCGACCGAAGGCCGCCGCTTCCTCGATGCGCTCACCGAGTTCGGCCGTCCCGCGCCGCACGTAGTCCTGACTGGGGGTGATCCGCTCAAGCGGCCCGACCTCTGGGAGTTGATCGACTACGGGGTCGGCCTCGGGCTCCCGCTGTCGCTCGCCCCCAGTGCGACCGAGGCCCTCACGCGGGACGTGATCCGTCGGCTCAAGGACTCAGGCCTTAAGGCCATGTCGCTCAGCCTCGACGGCTCCACTCAGAAGCTTCACGACGGCATCCGCCAGGTCGGGGGGTGCTTCTCCCGGACGGTGGAGGCTGCGCTGGACACGGTGGCAGCCGGGATCCCGCTTCAGGTCAACACGCTGGTCACCGCCGAGAATGTGGAGGACGTGCCCGACCTCCACTGCCTCGTCGGGGTCATCGGCGCCACGCGCTGGAGCCTCTTCTTCCTCGTTCCCATGGGGCGGGGGCGAGTACTCGGTCAGCTCACCGCGGCCCGCTGTGAGGAGCTGCTCCAATGGCTCGTCCAGGTGTCGAGGGAATCTCGCTTCGTGGTCACGACCACCGAGGCGCCCCACTACCGGCGGGTGGTGCTCCAGCGGATCCGCGCCGAGAGGCGGAACCGCGGGGAGGCCTGTCAGAGCGCGATCCGGCAGGGGTTCGGCCTTCGCGACGGCAACGGGATCATGTTCATCTCGCACACCGGCGACGTCCAACCCTCGGGCTTCCTGCCGCTCGTAGCGGGCAACGTTCGAGCCGCAAGCCCGGTAGAAATCTACCGGGAGGCCGAACCCTTCAGGCGCCTGCGCCAGCCGGAGCGATTCACTGGCCGCTGCGGGCGGTGCGAGTTCAGGGAGATCTGCGGGGGATCGCGGGCCCGCGCCTACGCCGCCAGCGGCGACCCTTACGGCGAAGATCCGCTCTGCCCCTACCAACCCGCCCGTCGAGCATCGGCTGACGGCGGCTGCTGAGGCGCCTTCGCCAACGCTGGAACGGGAGGCGCAGCCGTGCGCGGCGTTTATCTTGTTTCGGTCTGGCTTCACATCCTCGCGGCGGCGGTCTGGATCGGCGGGATGGGTTTCCTGGTGGTGGTCCTGGTGCCGGTGCTCAGACGACCTGAGCACCGGGCAGCGGCACCCGCGCTCATCTGCGGGACAGGAGTGCGCTTCCGCTGGGTGGGGTGGATCAGCCTGGGCGTTCTCCTCGCCAGCGGGACGTTCAACCTGGCTTTTCGGGGCATTGGCTGGGCCGACGTGACGACAGGGCGGTTCTGGCAGGGCCCTCTCGGCATCAAGATTCTCCTGGTGGCGGTGATCCTGCTCCTGAGTGCTCTGCACGATTTTGTCGTCGGCCCCCGGGCGGCCGCGCTCGGGCAGGCGAACCCCGGCGCTCCTGAAGCAGTGCGTCTGCACCGTCAGGCGGCGTGGCTCGGTCGGTTCAACCTCCTCCTGGCGCTCGTCGTCGTCGCTCTGGGGGTGATGCTGGTGCGAGGCGGGCCATGGTGACGGCTGGTGTCGAGGCGTGCCGACATTCCTGACCGCTCTCGTTCTGGTAGGAGTGGCGGAGATGGCGGATAAGACCCAACTCCTCACTCTCGCTTTTGCCGCCCAGCTTCCTCTGAGTCAGGTGCTGGGGGGCGTGCTGATCGGCGCCCTGGCCAGCCAGGCCGTGGCCGTGGCCCTCGGGGCGACCGTGCTTCTCCTGATCCCGTTGGCCTGGGTGAAGCTGGCCGCCGGCCTCTTGTTCATTGGCTTCGGGTTGTGGACCCCGAGGAGGGGCGGGGCCCCTGTGAGCGGAGAGAAACGGTTCGGCCATCCGCTGGTGGCCGTCGCGGTCTCGTTCTTCCTCGCCGAGATGGGGGACAAGACCCAGCTGGCCACTGCCGCGCTGGCCGCCGAGGCGCAGGCGCTCGTCGCCGTGTGGCTGGGTTCCTGGCTCGGAATGGTAGTGGCCAACGCTCTGGCTGCCGGGGGCGGGGCGGTACTGGGTCGGCGGCTCCCCGACCGGTGGGTGAAGGCCGGGGCCGCCATCTTGTTTATCGTGTTCGGCCTGAACTTGATCCGGCAAGCGCTGGCTCAACGGTGAGGCAACCCCTCCCCAATCGGGGCATTCCCGCCTCACCGTCCGACGCCTCGCTCAGAGGCTAAGTGGTTGAATAAGTGGCCACTGCATCTCAGGCATCAGGATTGCTAGTGCGTTTACCTCAGGAGAGGCCGATGTCCGGGGCAGAGCGCCCCAAGCCCGGCCCCCGGGGAGGTAAGAGTATGGACCTGGACAGGCTTCTGACCAACACGGCCGACGGTGTCTGCGTGGTCACCTCTCACGGCAAGATCACCCTCTGGAACCGGGCCGCCGAGAAGATCCTCGGGTACTCAGCCAGGGAGGTGATCGGTAGACCCTGCTGCGAGGTCTTCGGCGGGAGGGATTTAGCCGGTAACCGCCTCTGCTACCCGGGATGCCAAGTGCTGACTCAGGTGAGACAGGGAGAGCTGATCCAGCATTTCGACATGGCGACCCGGACCAAGGCGGGCAGGCCGGTGTGGCTCAACGTGAGCATCGTGGTGGTTCCCGGCAGCCGGCCTGACCTCTCAACCCTCGTCCATCTATTCCGCGACGTTACGACGTCACACGAGATCGAGGCCCTGGTCCGCGAGCGGCTGACTCAGGCCCAACCCCCGTCGCTCAACGGGGGTGGTCCCTCGGACCAGCTCACCCGCCGGGAGATCGAGGTGCTCCGCCTGATGACGGGCGGGGCGAACACCAAGACAATGGCCGACCAGCTCCACGTGAGCCCCGCCACCGTGCGGAACCACGTTCAGAACATCTTCAACAAGCTTGATGTCCACAGTCGCCTCGAGGCTGTGGCCTACGCGAGCCGCCACGGGCTCCTATAGAGGAGGATGGCTCACCGGTTCCGAGGCTTCCGGCCAAGCTCGTTGACAGCCTTTAATTGCCTTTCTAGGCTGGCCGCATCGTGGAAACAGAGCGGGACGATCCAGGCGTGGGACCGGTGGCTCACCTCCTCGGGATCCGCCCGAGGACCATGGGGGAGGGCCGGTGCTGCTTTGAGCTGGCCGTGCGGCCCGACCACATGAATCCCCACGGGGTGGTGCACGGGGGAGTGGTGTACAGCCTCGTCGATTACGCCATGGGTGGAGCGTTGACCTGCGACTCCGCCCAGGCGAGCGGTGCGCCACCCTGGAGGTGAAGATTAACTACTTTGCCCCGGTCTCTGGAACTGTCCGCGTGTCATTCCCGTCCCGGCGAGCTTCCTTGGCCTCGCTGCTCCGGAAGCGTGGCGGGAGCGTGCGCACCAGACGAAGTAACCGACCCACGCCCCGATGACCGCCACGACGACGAACGGCAGCGCTGTAAGCAACAGCGCGCTCCAGTAAAAGCCGCTGTTCAGCCCCTGGCCTTCTGTCCAACTGAAGCAGAGCGAGCAGGCCCGCGCGTTCGTAGGGTGGAGAACTATCTCCGCCATCAGGAAGGTCGCGCTTCCCCACCTGATGATCGCGCGGATCCATGACCTGAGGCAGAGCATGGGATCACGCGAGGTAGACGAGCGTGTAGAGGATGGGCCAGAGGGCCACCACGAAGTACCAGTACATCCCGCAGAGCGAAACTCCCACGTGATCCTCCGCCGTGTAGCGTCCTCGCGTCGCTCCGGTCAGGATGATTGAGAGCCAGGTCAGCGCGCCGAGCACATGAGCCGCATGCGCCCCGATCAGCGTGTAGAACGTCCCGCCGTAGACGCCAGAGGACGCGGTGAGGCCGAACTCGAGGAGCCGCCCCCACTCGTATCCCTGGACTGTGAGGAAGGCCACCCCGAGCAGCCCCGTCTGAGCAAGGCGTCTCGCCAGGCCGGCTTGGTCCCCGCGCCGGACGGCCCTGAGCGCCCGCCACATCGTGTAGCCGCTCAGGAGCAAGACCCATGTATTTACTCCTGTGACCCCCACGGGAAGGCGGGGCTGGAACGGCGGAGGCCAAACGGCAGCTCCGAGGCGAAAGACCAGGAACGCAGCGACGAACCCGGCGAAGAGCATCGTCTCTGATCCCAGGAAGATCAGCATTCCCAGCCTGGCGGCGTCGATCGGCGGCTGGCTGGGGGACCCGCGGAGCCATGGTTCACCGCCGTCTCCGCTGTCGGGTGGCCTCCTCGGAGGGACCCGTCCGACGCCGGGGCCGCGCTCATCCGTGACCTCATCTTTGAAGGCGACGGACCCGTGCAGCATATCAGCCCTCAGGCCTTGTTCAACGCCATGAGGGCGAGGAGCGTTGGCAGATAGAGGAGCGAGGCGAAGAGGAGGCGCCTCGCTGAGGTGAGCGATGGCGAGAGCGCTCCGAGGACCCCGGAGCCCAGGAGCCCCACCCCCAGCGCGAGGGCTCCGAAGAGGTACACCTGCCCGGTGAGCCCGATCAACGTCGGCAGCAAACCCACCACGAGGAACGCCAGACAGCCGGCCAGAGCCTGGGCCTCGGCGCCCGCACGGTTCGCCGGGAGGAGCCTGATCCCTCCCCGGGCGTAATCCTCCCGGTGGAGCCTGGCAATGGCCAGCGTGTGGGGAAGCTGCCAGAGGAAGAGGATCCCGAAGAGCACCCAGCCTC
>JACQRS010000359.1 GCA_016206385.1 Candidatus Rokuibacteriota bacterium
CGCGAACTCGATGCATACAAGGCCTCCTCATGACGTTAGCGGCTAACCTCGCGGACCAGATGGCCCAGCTCGGGGATGATGAGCTTCTCCATGGCCAGACGGCATGCATTGGGGGAGCCCGGGAGCGAGAAGACGACCCGGCCCTGGCACACTCCGGCCTGAGCTCGGGAGAGCATGGCCGCGGGCCCGATCTCCTGGAAGGACAGAAAACGGAAGAGCTCCCCGAACCCGGTGAGGCGCTTGTCCAGAAGCGCCTCGACCGCCTCGAAGGTGGAGTCGCGGGAGGTGATGCCGGTGCCGCCGGTCAGGATGATCACCCGGACGCCGGAGCTCGCGCACTGCTCCCGGATCACCGCCTGCACCTGGGCCGGCTCGTCTTTCACGATGGCCGACCCCTTCATCGCGTGCCCGGCCTTCTCCAGGAGCTCCCGGATGAGCAGGCCGCTGGTGTCGGTCTCCGGCGTCTTGGTGTCGGAGATCGTCAGCACAAAGCAGCCGACGCTCGTGGGGGCGTGGGCCTTGTGCTCGCGCGGAGTGGAATCGCCAGACGCCACACCCTCACTCCTCGAGACCAACCAGGATCGCGTCACCCTCCACCCTGACGGGAAATCGGGGCACCGATTCGCCGGGAATCGTCATGCATGCACCCGAGCGAATGTCGAATTCCCAGCCATGACCCGGGCAGATCACGATCTCCCCTTCCACCGTGCCCTCGCCGAGCGAATCCCCCTCATGCGGGCAGACATTGCCGAGGGCCACGATCTCCCCGCCCAGGTTGAAGAGGGCGATGCTCTCGCCCTCAGCGCGGATGATCCTGGCGCGGCCCGGCGGGAGCTCATGGAGGGACGCGACCTTGACAAACGCCATCACGCCTCCGGCCGCTGGGAGGCCTGGGAGGCCCGGTCAAGCAGCTCCACCAGGTGGAGCACCTTCATGGCAGAGCCTTTGCTCCGGAGTCCCTGGACGATCTGGATGATACACCCCGGATTGGCCGTCACGACGGCCTCGGCGCCGGTGGCCAGGAGGTTTGTCACCTTCCGCTCCTGAAGCCGCGTGGCCATCTCGGGCTGGGTGAGATTGTAGATTCCGGCCGAGCCGCAGCACCAGTCGGCTTCTTTCCCCTCCACGAGCTTGAGCCCGGGAATCTGGGCGAGGAGCTGGCGAGGCTGGGTCCGGATCTTCTGCCCGTGAACCACATGGCAGGGATCGTGGTACGTCACCGTCATGGGAACCGGCGCGAGCGGGCCACGGAGGGGTTCCTGAGTCAGGAACTCAGCGATGTCTTGGACCTTCAGTGAAAATGCCCGGGCCCGCTCGGCATACGCGGGATCGTCCTTCAGGAGGTGCCAGTAGGCCTTCATGTGGGCGCCGCAGCCCGAGGTGTTGACCACCACCGCATCCACCCGGGCCGCCTCGAAGACGGAGATCAATCGGCGGGCAAGCTCCTGAGCCCGCGCGTGGTCGCCCGCGTGGGCGTGGAGGGCTCCGCAGCAGCCCTGGCCCCGCGGCACCACCACCTCCGCCCCGTTCAGCGCCAGCACCCGAGCGGTGGCGCGGTTATGGGGACCAAAGACCACCTGCTGGACGCACCCCGTGAGCTGCGCGACCCGAGCCCGGCGGGCGCCCTTGGCCGGAACCAGCTCGGGCAGCGGCGCGCGCTCGGAAGCCGACCGGACCTCCGGCAGCAGCGCCTCCCACGCGGGAAGCGTTCCCGGAAGCAGCCGGAGGAGCCCGCTGGCGCGCACCAGCGCCTGGAGCCGGCTCCGCTGGTAGAGCCGGAGCATGGAGGCCGCAAGGCCGAGCATCCGGGGATGGGGCAGGAGCAGCTCAAAGTTCAGCCAGCGGAAGAGCCGGCGCACGGGGCCGCCCGGCCGCTGCCGCTCCATCTCCGCCTTGGCGGCCTCAATGAGCCGGCCATAGGGGACACCCGCGGGGCACACGGTCTCGCAGGCCCGGCAGTCGAGGCAGAGCGAGAGGTGGGTCACCACCGAATCGGTCAGCCCGATCCGTCCCTCGGCCAGCGACTTGATCAGGAGGATCCGGCCCCGGGGCGAGTCCATCTCGGTGCCGAGCTCCGAAAAGGTGGGGCAGGAGGCGAGGCAGAGCCCGCAGTGCACGCACTTGTTGACGCCGTCCACGTCGAGGCCATGAAGCTCGAGTGTGGCGGCGTGGCTCAGGGGGCCGGGTTCGGTGGCTACGCCGTGCGCCATCGGCTGCCTCGCTCAGATCCCGCCGACGAAGCGGCCGGGATTCAGGATTCCCGCCGGGTCGAGCTGGGCCTTGATCCGCTCCATGATCCTGAAGGCCGGACCGGGCGGATCCCACACCGCGACCGCTTCCTTCACCGCCAGGGGAGCCCATTCCAGGAGCGCGTGGCCGCCGGCCGCGCGGGCCACATCGCGCCACTCCTTCAGCGTGTCCACGACGCCCGTTGCCGGCTCCCCGCCGGCGGCGAGCACGGCCGTGACTATCCCCACCCCGGCATGGGCCACGAAGGCGGCCCTGAGCCCGTGACGCTGGGCGGTGCCGCCGGCCCGCTCGATGACCTCGGTCACCTGCGCGGGCAGGACACCGAGCTTCATCCGGGCGACGGGGTCGACTACGATCTCTGACAGCCCGGTCACCTTCCGCCAGGCCTCCTCCCGCGCCGCGCCCTCCAGGATCCGGTACTCGGCGAGGCCAACCGTGGCGAAGAGCCCGCGGGCCTCCTCGCACTGCCAGGCAACCTGCTCGGCCAGCCCGTCGAAGGCGACGAGCAACGTGGCCCCGCCGTTTCCGCCCGAGCCGAGGCCCGTAATCTCCAGAGCCTCCGCGTCAAGAAGCTCCACTGCTGAGGGGATCAGGTCAGAGGCCAAGAGTTCCTTGAGCGCCAGGCTCGACTCCTTGAGCCCGACGAAGCGCGCCAGCACCCAGCGCTCTTCGTCCGGGAGCGGCCTGAGCTTGAACGTGGCCTCCACGATGACCCCGAGCGTTCCAAACGAGCCGATGTAGAGCTTGGGCAGGTCATACCCCGCCACGTTCTTCACCACCTTGCCGCCGCCCTTGACCACCGAGCCGTCGGCAGAGACCACGGTGACGCCGATCAGGAGATCGCGGGCGGTGCCGTAGAGGTGGCGGCGGGGTCCGGAAGCGTTGGCCGCGATGATGCCGCCGAGCGTGGCGCGGTCGGCAAAGGCCGGGTCCAGCGAGAGCCACTGGCCGCGCCGGCCGACCTCGCTCTGAAACGCCGCCAGCGGCACCCCGGCCTGGACCGTGGCCGTGAGGTCGCCCGGCTCGTATTCCACGAGCCGGTTGAGCCGTTTGAGCCCGAGCACCACTCCCATCCGCTTCGGCGGGGTACCGATCCCCATCTTGGTGCCGCCGCCCCACGGCGTGACGGCGATTTCCGCCTCTGAGGCCAGGCTCAGGAGCGCGCCGACCTCTTCCACCGAGCCGGGGAAGACCGCCGCGCCAGGGGTCCGCCCCTCGAGCACATAGGGGGAGAGCTCGACGCCGGTCAGGACGTGCTGCGAGCCGACGATGCCGCGGAGTTTATCGAGGAGATCCGGACGCACAGCGGTTCGGCTGGCTGAGGGCGCACGCCACGCGTGGAGCTAGAAGCGTTGGGCGAGCCCCCTTTCCTCGATCGGGTGCGGTCGATAGGCGGGCCCGACCTCCACGCACGCTTTTCGCGTGGGGAAGATCTTCCCCGGATTGCAGAGACCCCGGGGATTGAAGGCCTGCTTCACCGCCTTCATCGTGGCCAAGTCCGCCTCCGAGAAGATGAAGGACATGTAATCCATCTTCTCCAGGCCGATCCCGTGCTCGCCCGAGATGGATCCGCCCACCTCGGCGCAGACCTTCAGGATCTGGGCTCCCGCCTGGACGACGCGCTCCTCCTCCCCCGGTCGCCGGGGATCGTAGAGGATGTTGGGGTGGAGGTTCCCGTCGCCGGCATGGAAGACGTTCCCCACCCGGAGGTTGTGGGCAGCCACGATCTCGTTGACGCGCTGGAGCACGTAGGGAAGCCGCGTCCGCGGGATCACGCCGTCCATCACCATGTAGGCGGGCGAGATCCGCCCGTAGGCGCCGAAGGCCGATTTCCGCCCCTTCCAGAGGAGCTGGCGCTCGCTCTCGTCCCTGGCGAGGCGCACCTCCCGCGCGCCGCACTCCCGGCAAGCGGCCATGACGCGCTCGGCCTGCACCTCGATCCCCATGGCGAGGCCGTCCAGCTCGATGAGGAGGGCGGCGGCGGCGTCCCGCGGGTAGCCGCAGCCGAAGGCGTCCTCCACCGCCTGGATCGTCACCTGGTCGATCATCTCCAGCGCCGCGGGCACCAGCCCCCGGGCCACGATGGCCGACACCGCCTCCGAGGCCTGATTCACCTCGCTGAAGATCGCCAGGATCGTCTTCACGGCCTGGGGCTTCTTGAGGATCCGGACCACGATCTTGGTGGCGATGCCGAAAGTCCCCTCAGAGCCGACGAAGAGGCCGACCAGGTCGTACCCCTCGGGATCGCGCGTCTTTCCGCCGAGCCAGACGATCTCCCCGTCGGGAAGGACGACTTCCAGCCCCAGCACATGGTTGGTGGTCACGCCGTACTTCAGGGTGTGGGGGCCGCCGGAGTTGTTGGCCACGTTGCCGCCGAGGGTGCAGGCCTGCTGGCTCGAGGGATCCGGCGCGTAGTAGTAGCCGCGGGGACCAATGGCCGAGGAGAGGTGGAGGTTCACCAGCCCCGGCTCCACCACGGCCAGCTGGTTGTCGTAGTCCACCTCCAGGATCCGGTTCATCCGCATGAGCGAGATGACCAGCCCGCCCTCGCTCGGCAGGCA
>JACQRS010000392.1 GCA_016206385.1 Candidatus Rokuibacteriota bacterium
ACGGGACCCTGACGCCTGTGGGGACGGAGCACTCTACGTGTGGCGGGGCCTAAACTTCAATACGCTTGTCCGGGTTCTTGTTCCTGATCGGAAGCGGCATCCCGAGGAGTTGTTGTTTGCTCCAGAATCACACTCGCGGAAACACCGGACAGGAGTGCGTCGGTAATCTTCCGGACGCGGACCAGTCGCTCACTAGATGGCGGATGGACCGCAAAAAGGCCGGCCGTCGTGAGACTGGGAAGTTCCACGGCGAGCCGCTCCCAAACCTCGCTGCCCGCCCGAGGGTCGTAGCCTGCCGCATGCGCGTACAGGAGCGCAAAGATGTCGGCCTCGCGTTCCATGTCCCGGTCAACCTTGTTCACCGCCATTCCGAAGAGATTGGCAAAGAGCCTCTCGATGACATTGGTGATAAGTCTCTGATTTCCTGGAGCAACCAAACTCGCCAACGCTCCCAGGATGGTACTGGGGAGCGTAAGCGCCACTCTTCCGAAGGTGTGTCGCTTGGTAATGTGTGCGAGCTCGTGCCCGACGACAATGGCGAGTTCATCGTCTGAACGAAGAAAACGAAGCATGCCCGTCGTTACCGTAATGGTTCCTTGTGTTGCGAACGCGTCTACCGCATTGTCCTCTACAACCCTGAACTCTACGTTCCAGGGAAGATGCTCCACCTCTATCGAAGCTTCCACAAGCGATTCACCGCGGTGGACCCACACAGGCGTTGGACCTCTGAGCTCCAACTCGGCAAGGGTTGAAAGGTCCTCAGGCGTCGTCATGGTCTTTTGGCCAATTTTCTCTATGTAATCGCCGGCCTGTAGCCCTCCCCGTGCGGCTGGCCCTCCCGGCACAATCCCCAGGATTAACACTCCTTCCCGCTTTGGAACCTCGAAGGTGTCCGCCAGGATGTCGGTCGCTTCCCCTACGAGGAGGCCAAGGTAGGGAGCGGTTCGATCCTGCTCTGGCAGGGCCTTGAGCAAGCGCGTTCCCACAACTTGGAGCCGGAGGTTTTGATCGATGAAAAAGCGAGTCGATTTCGCCCGCAGAACTTTCTCAAAGGCATCGATCTCTGGCGAGGCAAGATCCGGACCGATTGTGGCACAGGCATACAGTGCTGAAGCTACGAGCGCGAACCATATCGGAAGGAAACGGGGTCCTTTCATCCTGGTGCTCTATGCTGGGGTGGCCTCTAACCCCGGGATGAGGAAGCGCGGATGCATGCCGGCGCTCCGATCAGCATACTGACCAACGAGGTCATCGAAAAGTTGTCCTGGAACCCCATCCGGGGCATGGTTGCCTCCCCTGAGGACTGCATATTCGCCCATACAAAAACTGTATGCTCGTTCTAGAGAGCCGTCAAGGAGGGCGCTTGACCCCTAACGGGTCCGCGTCCTTCACGCACTTGCACCCCCGGGGCGACTGCCGGGCCGTGACGCCTTGGACGACGCTTCGCAACCATACGCGAGAGTGGACTCTAAATGCCTGACTTTGCTCCCTCGAGACTCAATCTGGTACCATGAACGAGCCATGCTCGCGGTGGAGGCCCACGGGCTGACGAAGACGTTCCGAAGCGTGTTCTCGCGCCGGAGCACGACGGCGCTCCTCGACGTGAGCCTGGCGGTGCCGCGCGGGATGGTCTTCGGGCTCCTCGGGCCCAACGGGGCGGGCAAGACCACGCTCCTCTCCATCCTGGCGACCCTCCTCCTGCCCGACCGCGGACGTGCGAGCGTCCTGGGGCACGACGTGATCCGTGAGGCGGCGCGGATCCGGCAGAAGGTCAACATGGCGAGCGGGAATGCCAGCTTCCTGTGGAGTCTCCGTCCAGGGGAGATCCTGACCTTCTACGGGCGCCTCTACGGTCTCTACGGGATGCGGCTGCGCCGGCGGGTGGACGACCTGATCGGGCTGTGCGAGCTGGCGGACCATCTCAAGACTCCCTACAACGAGCTCTCCACGGGCATCAAGCAGCGGCTGAACCTGGCCAAGTCGCTTCTCAACGATCCCGAGCTGCTCTTCCTTGACGAGCCGACGCTCGGGCTGGACCCGGACATCTCGATCAGGCTCCGGGCTCAGATCGCGGCGCTCCGGAGGGAGCGAGGCACCACCATCCTCCTCACTACCCATTACATGCGGGAGGCCGAGGAGCTCTGCGACGAGATCGCCTTTATCAAGGGTGGGCAGATCTTGGCCCGCGGCACCGCGGATCAGCTCAAGCGTCAGATCCGGATCGGCGAGGTGATCTCGCTCCGGCTGGAGGGCGGAGCATGGGAGGAGCTGGGGGCACTTCCGGGGATCCTCGGGTTCGTGTCCAAGGACGACCGTGTGGAGTGCACGGTGGACTCGGCGGTGGAACGCCTTCCCACCATCCTGCGCTGGCTTCACGAGCGGAACGTGGCGGTGCGGCACGTGGACGTGCGCGAGCCGGAGCTGGAGGAGGTCTTCGTTGAGCTGGCGAAGTGAGGCGGTGAGGATCTACGCCTTCGCCCACCGGAGCCTGCTCATGGCCGGCCGCAACGTCTTCTTCGTCTTCGAGCTGGTCTTCTGGCCGTTGATCGGCGTGGTCTCCATCGGCCTGATGACGCGCTTTCTGGACCTCTCCCCGGAGGACTCCGCCTTCGTCCTCGTCGGCACCATGGCGCTGTCCACCGTGCAGGTGTGCCAGCTCGACGTCACCTATGCGCTTCTCTTCGACATCTGGTCCAAGAGCGTGAAGCACCAGTTTCTCGCCCCGATTGCGATTCGCCACCTCGCCCTCGGCGCCTGGCTCGTGGGGGTGGGGCGAGGGCTCGTGGTCTTCGCGCTCCTGGCCGCGGTCAGCCACTGGGCCTTCGGCTTCAATTTCCTGGCGCCCGGTTGGGTGACGCTCGCGCTCTTTCTCCTGGGGTGCTTTCTGACCGCGGCCGCGGTTGGGTTCTTCGTCTGCGCCCTGGTGGTGCTCTTCGGCACGCGCGCCGAGGTCTCGGCCTGGTCAGCGGTGAACCTGGTGCTGGTTCTCTGCGGGATCTACTACCCGGTCTCCGTCCTGCCGGAGCCCGTGGCGGGGCTGGCGGCCGCGATCCCGCTCACCTACTTCCTCGACGCCTTCCGCGCACCCTACGGCTTCCCCCCCCAGTTTCAGTGGCCGTGGCTCTGGGGCTTTGCCCTCTCCGCGGGCTACCTGGCCCTGGGTCACTGGGCGCTGGCCGCCGCCATCACCCGCTCACGCCGGACCGGCCTCCTCCTCAAGCTTTCCGAGTAGCCCCGGGTCGGTTTCTGTCTTGCTGACCGCCGGGCGTCCGTGGTACTTTCGCGCCAGAAAAAATCCGCCCGTGTTCCATTTCGCAAGTGACCTCTTTGAGGAGGACATGCTATGGCATTCTTCGACCTTCCGTCCGACGAGGAACTCTCCCCGGAAGTCCGACAGATGCTCCAGGATTACGCCCGCCTGACGGGGAAGGAGGCGCCTCCCCCGACGTGGCGGGCCTTCGCTCGCTCCCCGAAGATCGTCGAGGCGCGCCTCAAGGCCGCGCAGAACATCGGCTTTCACCTCCCCGGCTTCTCCTGGGACGCCGAAATGTTCGCGTTGATGTTGATCGCTCACGCCAAGCGCTGCCAGACTTGCTTCGGGGCCTCGCGGCTGGAGCTGGACAAGCTCGGGTTCGACGAAACGACGCTTGACGGCATCTGCGCGAACCCCGGGATGCTTCCACTCAAGGGGCGCAACCGCCTGTTCGTCGAGTACGCGCTGAAGGTCGCCACCGATTCGGTGGACCTGAAGCCCAAGGACTTCCGCGAGATGGAAGCCAAGGGCTTCTCGAAGGACGAGATCCAGCAGATCATCGCCTTTGCAGCGTATTGGACCATGCACATCGTCTTTACCCAGTCCATGTACGCCGCCCTCGCCGAGGAGTGACGAGTAGCAGGCCCTCCATGGCGTCTTCGAAGTGCCGCCGTCCCGGATTGGATGCGCCAGGCACCTGAGGAGTAACGCGCGGTGAATTGCCCGGCGTGCGGCCAGGACAACCGGGAGGGGGCGCGGTTCTGCAACGCCTGCGGCCGGCCGCTCGTGGCACGGTGCCCTGCCTGCGGCCAGAGCGTGAGGTCGGGCGCCCGCTTCTGCGACGGCTGCGGGACCCCTCTGACGTCACCGTCGTCCCAGCCCACCGCTGCCGCTCGCCCCCCGGTCTCCTACACGCCCCACCACCTCGCCGAGCGGATCCTCACCGAGGGACGTGCCCTCAGGGGCGAGCGCAAGGAGGTCACCGTCCTCTTCGTGGATGTCCAAGGCTCGACCGACCTCGCCAGCGGCCTGAACCCTGAGGAGTTCCACACGGTGATGGACGGCGCATTCCAGCTCATGCTGGACGCGGTCCACCACTGGGAGGGGACCGTCAACCAGTTCACAGGGGACGGGATCATGGCGCTCTTCGGGGCGCCGATCGCCCATGAGGACCATGCCCGCCGCGCGCTGCACGCCGCGCTGGAGATCCAGCGGAGGTTTGGAGAGTATGCCACCGCGCTTCGACGCGAGAAGGGTCTCTCCTTCCAGGTGCGGCTCGGGCTCAACAGTGGACCCGTTGTAGTGGGCGCCATCGGCGACGACCTCAGGATGGACTACACAGCCCAGGGCCTGACCACGAATCTAGCCGCCCGCATGCAACAGGCGGCTGACCCCGGGACAATCCTGGTGGCGGCTCCGACCTACCGCCTGGGCGAAGGGTACTTCCGCTTCCGGTCGCTGGGCCCCATGCGCGTGCGGGGGGTCTCCGAGCCGGTGGAGGCGTATGTCCTGGAAGGTGAGGGGACGGTGGTCTCCCGCCTGGAGGCGTCGTTGAGGCGTGGGGTGTCCCCGTTCCGGGGGCGTGAGGCCGAGCTCCTCTGCCTCGGCGAGTGCTGGGAGCGGGTGGTGAAGGGGCAGGGCGATGCGGTGTGTCTGGTCGGGGAGCCCGGCATCGGGAAGTCACGGCTCGCCTACGAGTTCCGGCGAAGCCTGGGGATCGCGGACCGGATTGAGGGTGCGGCCCTCTCCCACACGCGGGGCGCTGCCTACTTCGTCTTTCGTCAGCTCCTGAGGCAACTGGCCGGCATTGATCCGGAGGCTGACCTTTCGGCCACGCGCGACCACCTCCATCGCCGGCTCTGGGACGTCTCGCCGGACCTTGCGGCGCTCGCGCCCGAGATCCTCTCGATCCTGGGAACCTCGTCCGAGACCACAACGAAACAGCAGGCCGCCGCGTCAGAAGATCGGAAAGACCGGCTGCGCGAGGCGGTGACGGCGTGGGTGAGGGAGGAGTGCCGGCGAGCGCCCAGGCTCCTCGTGGTCGAAGACCTCCAGTGGCTGGACCCGTCGTCGGAGGAGCTTCTCCGGCACCTGGCGCTCGAGGCCCGGGGCCTCCCTCTCATGCTCCTCATGACCTCGCGCCTCCCGCTGGCGGGGACCAATCTCGAGCTCGGCCGGGTTCGGGAGATCTACCTCAAAGCCCTCTCGGCCGAGGACGTCCACGCTCTGGTGGACGCCCAGGTGGAGCCCTACCCGGCCAGCGACCGCCTCCGCCGGGCCGTGGCGGCGCGGTCGGAGGGGAACCCGTTCTTTGTGGAGGAGCTGGTGCGAGCGTTCCGAGAGCGGGGCGACCTGGTGCTGGATCATGGAGCGTACGACCTACGCGAAGGTGCGGACGGCGTCATTCCTTCTACCATCAGCGCCCTGATCTCCTCCCGGATCGACCGGCTCCCTATCTCCGCCCGTGAGCTGCTCGCGGATGCCGCGGTGCTCGGCAAGGAATTCCCGCTGGCCCACCTGCGCGCGCTGGCGACGTCTGACCGGTTCGAGGAAGACCTGGCGCTCGTCGAGCGGAGGGGATTCCTTGACCGCCAGGCCGAGGGCCCGGTAGCGAGCCTCGCCTTCCGCCATGTCCTGACGCAGGAGGTTGCCTACGGCACTCCGCTCCAGTCCGAGCGCCAGACCCGGCAGCGGCGGGCCGCCGAGATGCTGGAACGCCTCTACCGTGGTCGGACCGAGGAGGTCTGCGATCAGCTTGCCCACCACTGGGTGCAGAGCGATCGGCGCGTGCACGCGCTCCCGTACCTGTTAACTGCCGCAGATAGCGCCGTTGCCGTGGGGGCCAACCGGGAAGCCATTGGCCATCTCCAGGGGGCGCTCGATCTGGCCACCGAGCACCCGAGCGCGGGAAAAGAGCAGGTGGACGCCATTCGCCTCAAGCTCGCAGGGCTCCACTTCATCGTCGGCGAGCGGTAGGCTTTAAATGCGGAGCCCTTGGGCCCGGGAATACCGGCGCACCCCCGAGACGTATATCTGGGGGACCGAGCCTTCGTCCTTTGCCCGGCGGGTGGCCGCGCTGCTTCCTTCGGCCGCGCGCGTGCTTGATCTCGGCTGTGGCGAGGGCCGGGACAGCGTCTACTTCGCCGCTCAGGGCTTCCACGTGGTCGGGGTGGATGCTTCGCGCGCCGGGATCGCCAAGGCCCGGCGGCTCGCCGAGGCGCGGGGCGTCCGGGTCCGCTGGCTCGTGGGGGACATGGCACGCCTGACCTACCCCAGGCCGTTCGACCTCATCTACTCCTGCGGAGCCATCCACTATGTGCCCCGGCTGCAGCGCGCCAGGTTCTTTTCCCGCCTTCAATCGGTGACGCTCGCCGGCGGCGTCCACGCCCACGTGGTCTTCACCGACCGGGAGGTGTACGTCGAGAAAGGCGAGGTCATCGACTACTTCACGCCGGGGGAGCTGGCGGCCGCGTATGCCGGGTGGCTGATCCTTCACCGGGAAGAGGGGCGAATTGCCTGCTCCCAGGACGGGACCCCCCACCACCATAGTGTGGAATCCTTCATTGCGCGCGCCCCGGCCCAGGGTGAGACTGGGGCGACCCAACCCTCCGCCAAGGAGTGAGCGATGCTGACACGAGCAAGGGAGATCTTGCCGATCCTGCTTGGAATCATCCTCCTCTTTTCGGGTCCGCTGGGGGCTGTTGAGCTCAAGACCAACCAGGGGAAGGCCCTGGTGCCGTTGAGCGAGATCATCCCGGGTGGCCCCCCACCCGACGGCATCCCCGCCATTGACCGGCCCAAGTTCGTGACACCCAAAGAGGCCGACGGCTGGCTCAACCCCAGGGAGCCCGTTCTGGCGGTGCGCGTGGATGGCGATGCGCGGGCGTATCCGCTCCAGATCCTCATGTGGCACGAGATCGTGAACGATACGGTTGGCGGGCGGCCGGTCAGCCTCACCTACTGTCCCCTCTGCAACTCCGGCATCGTGTTCGACCGCCGGGTCGGCGAGCGCCTCCTGGACTTCGGCACCTCCGGGATGCTCTACAAATCCGACCTGGTCATGTACGACCGGCAGACCCACTCCCTCTGGTCCCAGATGGAGGGACGGGCCATCGTGGGCGACCTGGCCGGGACCAGGCTTTCATGGCTCCCCTCCAACACCATCGCCTACGGCGACTGGAAGGCGCTCTTTCCCGGCGGCAAGGTGCTGTCCCGCGAGACAGGGCACCGGCGGCAGTACGGCTGGAATCCCTACGAAGGCTACGATGCGCCGAGCCTCCACCCCTTTCTCTTCTTCGATCAGGTGGACCGGCGGCTTCCTCCCAAGGAGCGGGTGGTGGGCGTCATGATCGGGGACGGTGCCAAGGCCTATCCGTTCAGCTTGCTGGTCAAGCGCCGGGTCCTCACCGACACCTTTAACGGCCAGCCGCTGGTGGTCTTCCACCGCACCGGAACGCTCTCGGCCCTGGACCACAGCATGATCTCCCAGTCGCGGGATGTCGGCGCCACCGCCGTCTTCAGCCCGGTCCTGGATGGCACACCCCTGACGTTCGAGGCGACGGAGAACGGGTTCAGGGACAGGGAGACCGGCAGCCTCTGGTCGCTGCTCGGCCGCGCCTATCAGGGCCCCCTGGCCGGCAAAGCGCTCAGGCCGATCATCCACGTGGACGCCTTCTGGTTCGCCTGGGCAGCCTTTCAGCCGAAGACGACGATCTATGAGCCGTGATACCATGACCGGCAATGGATTCCGTCCTCTGGGTGATCGGGCTCGGCCTCCTGCTCGGGATCCAGCACGCCACCGATCCTGACCACGTCCTGGCCGTCGCCACCATCGTCAGCCGCGAGCCACGCTTCTCCTCCGGCGTCTTGATCGGCGCTCTCTGGGGCCTCGGCCACACCGTGACCCTCGCCACGGCGGGCGGAGCCATCATCCTCCTGAACCTGACGGTGCCTCCGGTGGTGGCGCGGGCGCTGGAACTGGCTGTGGCGCTGATGCTCGTCGGGCTCGGCGCCGTGAGGCTCTTCGCGACCTTTCGCGGGATGAGCCACATTCCCCCCGAGCACCTGAGAGCCCGCCACGCGCACGGCC
>JACQRS010000032.1 GCA_016206385.1 Candidatus Rokuibacteriota bacterium
CGAGCTGATGCAGCTGGCCCGCACCCACGGGCTCAAGGTGATCACAATCAAGGCCCTGATCGAGTACCGCATCCAGAAAGAGAAGCTGGTGCGGCGCGCGGCCACCACGCGGATGCCGACCGACTACGGCGAGTTCACCCTGATCGCCTACGAGACCACGGTGGACGACCGCGTCCCGCTGGCCCTGGTCATGGGCGACGTCGCGGGAGACGAGCCGACGCTTGTCCGCGTCCACTCCGAGTGCCTCCCCGGCGACGTGTTCGGCTGCCGTCGCTGCGACTGCGGCTCCCAGCTCTACAAGGCCCTGGCCATGATAGAGCGCGAAGGGCGGGGGATTCTGGTCTACATGCGGCAGGAAGGGCGGGGCATCGGGCTGCTCAACAAGCTCCGGGCCTACGAGCTGCAGGACCAGGGCAAGGACACCGTGGAGGCCAACCACGCGCTGGGCTTCCGCGCCGACCTGCGGCATTACGGCATCGGCGCCCAGATCCTGGTGGACCTGGGGGTCAAGAATCTGAGAATCCTGACCAACAACCCGAAGAAGATCGTCGGCCTGGAGGGCTACGGGCTGAAGATGGTGGAGCGCGTGCCCATCGAGGTTCCCCCGACGCAATCGAACCGTCACTATCTCAGGACCAAGCAGGCGAAGCTGGGCCACCTCCTCTCCTCCTTCCCCTCCGCCGAGGGCTCTGACTGACATGGCGGGGCGAGCGCCGAGACGCCAGCTCGCGGGAGCGCCGGGCAGCCGTCGCTTCGTCATCGTAGCGGCCCGGTTCAACGAGAGCATCACGAAGCGCCTGCTGGACGGCGCGCTGGAGACGTTCAGGGCCCACGGCGTCCCGGCCGCGGCGGTGGAGGTGCACTGGGTGCCCGGTTCCTTCGAGCTGCCCCCGGCCGCGCTCCATCTCGCGCGCACCGGCCGGTTCGCGGCGGTGGTCTGCCTCGGCGTGGTGATCAGAGGCCAGACCCCTCACTTCGAGCACGTGGCGCGGGAGACTGCTGCCGGGATTCGCGAAGCCGCCATGCGGACGGGGGTCCCGGTGTCCTTCGGGGTGGTGACAGCGCTGAACGAGGAACAGGCGTGGGACCGCGCCGGCGGGACCGTCGGCAATCGCGGCGAGGAAGCCGCGCTCGCCGCCCTTGAAATGGCCGAGTGGGTGAGGGAGCTGAAGCGGCCGCGCCGCGGCCCCGGAGGCGCCGTGGCCTCGCGGAGGAGATGATGGGCAAGCGGCGAAAGGCCCGGGAGCTGGCGCTCCAGCTTCTCTACCTCCTCGACCTCAGGGGGGAGACGGATCCAGACCCGCAGCTGCCGGAGTTCTGGACCCGTCACCCGGTGGATCCCGAGGTGAAGAGCTTCACCGAGATCCTGGTCCGGGGAACCAAGCTGCACCAGCCGAAGATCGACGAGCTCATCACACAGTGCACGGAGCACTGGGACCTGGAGCGGATGGCGGTGGTGGATCGCAACATCCTCCGCGAGGGGATCTTCGAGCTGCTCTGGATGGCGGAAGTTCCGCCCAAAGTGGCAATCAACGAAGCCCTGGAGGTCGCAAAGAAGTTCAGCACTCAGGAGTCCAGCCGCTTTATCAACGGGGTGCTGGACCGGGTCCGGAAGGAGCTCCGGCCCACACCCTAGCTGCCCGAGGCGTTTCGATCTACTCCGCGGTCCGCGGCGACACCCGCCCAAACCCGGAGGCCCGCCGCGGAGGCGTGCCCGCTTCTGCCGATGGCCACTGATCACACCCGGCTTGCCAGGCTTCAGGATTCCCGGCTCCGGCTTTCCCTCCTCCTGGGCTCGGCGATCCTGGGCGTCCTGGCCTATCCGAACATCAACTGGCACCCGGTCATCTGGGTGTCGCTCGTCCCCGTCTTCGTCGTTGCCCTGACGCGCGCTCCGCGTCAGGCCTTTTTCGACGGGTGGCTTCACGGGGTCGTGTTCTTCGCCCTTCTCCTCCGCTGGCTCGACCACACCTTTCGAACCTACAGCACGATCCCGTGGCCGCTGACCTGGCTTCCCATCGTGGCGCTCGCTGCCTACTGCGGGTTGTACACGGCGCTGGTAGCGGCAGCGGTGAGCTGGCTCTGCCGCCGGACGGGACCCCGTGCCGGTCTGGCCGTTGCCCCTTTTCTCTGGGTTGCCGGGGAGTGGGTGAGGGGGCATTTCCTTTCAGGATTCCCGTGGGGGCTGCTCGGCTACTCTCAAGCATTCGCCCTACCCGTGATCCAGATCGCCGAGTGGACAGGCGTCTACGGGGTGTCCTTTCTCGTCGCGACCGCGAATGCGTGGCTCGCGGGGGCTCTGAGCCTAGGATGGCGGCGGGCGGCGGGCGGGCTTGCCGCCGCCGCGGCTCTGCTTTTGGTTGCCGTCGCCGTGGGGTGGCAGGCGCTCGCGGCGAGCGCCCAAGGCACACTCAGCGTCGGAGTCATCCAGCCCTCGATCGACCAGGCCCGCAAGTGGGACTCAGGCGTCCTCACCCAGACGCTGGAGGTGTATCGGCGACTGACGCTCGAGGCCAGGCCGGCCTCCCCCTCGCTCGTGGTCTGGCCGGAGACTGCAGCCCCACTCTTTTTGCGGCGCGAGCCCGTCGTGCTCCGCTGGCTCCAGGCCCTCTCGGGTGAGGTAGGGACCCCGATCCTGCTGGGAGCCCTGGACGCAGAAGCCAGCGCTCGCCCCTACTTCAACAGCGCGTTTTTCCTTACGGAACAAGGGATTAAAGCCAAGTATGATAAAATACACCTCGTTCCGTTCGGCGAGTATGTGCCGCTCCCATGGCTCCTTGGTGTTGTCAGGCGGTGGGCAGAGTTCATCTCAGAGCTGGAAGCGGGCACCGCGCGGACGGTGTTCCCGTTCGGCAACACGCCGTTCGGGGTGGTGATCTGCTACGAGGGCCTCTTCCCCGAGCTCTTCCGCGAGTTCGTGGGGAACGGTGCCCGCTTCATGGTGAACATGACGAACGATGCGTGGTTCGGCGAAACCAGCGGCCCGTGGCAGCACCTCGCGGTGCTCCCGCTCAGGGCAGTGGAGAACCGGGTGGCTATCGCGCGCGCGGCAAACACCGGCGTGTCGGCGATCATCGAGCCGAGCGGTCGGCTCCGCCGAGCCCTGGGGCTGTTCGAGCGCGGAGTCGTCGCGGACCGCGTGGCAATCCGGACCCGGACCACGTTCTACACGCGCTACGGCGACGTCTTCGCCTACGCGTGCCTCGGGCTCTCCTTTGGTGCCCTGGGCCTGGCGGTGCTCAGGAGGGCGGGCTAGATGCTCGGTGAGCTGAAGCGCGAGGTGCTGGAGTTCGAGAAGCGGCTCGGCGACCTCCGGGGGCATCTTTGACCTCGCCGCTAAAGAAGCTCGCCTCGCCCAGATCGACGCGGAGATGGCGTCGCCGGCGTTCTGGGACGACAGCCGCCACGCTCAGGGACTGCTCCAGGAGCGCTCAGCGCTGACCCGCCTGGTTGGCCGCTGGCGGGATCTCGCCAAAAAGGTTGACGAACTCCGCGAGTTGTTAGAGCTTCTTGCCACCGAGGAGGGTGGAGAGGTCTTCGCGGTTTTTAAGGACATCGAAGGCGATCTCCGCGACCTCCGCCAGCGCGTCGACGAGTTCGAGTTAAAGGCGATCCTCTCCGGCCCCCACGACGCCAAGGCCGCCATCCTGTCCATCCACCCCGGCGCCGGCGGCACGGAGTCCCAGGACTGGGCCCAGATGCTCATGCGGACGTACCTCCGCTGGGCGGAACGGGCCGGCTACACCGCGGAGGTGGTGGACCTGCTGCCCGGCGAGGAGGCGGGCATCAAGTCCGTCACCATCGAGGTGAGCGGCGAGTTCGCTTACGGATACTTGAAGGGCGAAACGGGCGTCCATCGGCTGGTCAGGATCTCCCCCTTCGACGCCTCCCGGCGCCGGCACACCTCCTTCGCCTCCGTCTCGGTGATCCCCGAGGTCGAGGACGTGGAGGTTGTGATCCGAGACGAGGACATTCGGATCGACGTGTTCCGGTCCTCGGGCCCGGGAGGGCAGGGAGTCAATACCGCCGACTCCGCGGTCAGGATCACCCACTACCCCACGGGCATCGTGGTCCAGTGCCAGAACGAGCGCTCCCAGCTCCGGAACCGCGACACCGCGCTCCGGATCCTCCGCGCCCGGCTCTACCAGCTCTACGAGAAGAAGCAGCGGGAGGAGCTGGCCGAGCTGACCGGTGAGAAGAAGGAGATCGCCTTCGGAAGCCAGATC
>JACQRS010000385.1 GCA_016206385.1 Candidatus Rokuibacteriota bacterium
CTGTGATAGACTACCCCCGTGAAGTTCCTCTGCGTCGAGTGCGACGAGCCGATGAAGCTCCTCCGGAGCGAGGGGCCCGAGGAGGGATCCCTCACCGTGACCTTCCGCTGCCCGCGATGTGAGCGCCGGGTGGCCATGCTCACCAACCCGTTCGAGACCCAACTCGTCAAGAGCCTCGGGGTCAAAGTGGGCGGACGCACGGAGCTGGCGACGCCGTTCGAGCATCTCCGCTCCTCCATGGCCCAGCAGCGGGCCGACGCCTTCGAAGGGACGCTACCCGACGAGGCGCTGACCACGAGCGGCCAGACGCCGGGACGCCCGGCGCCTTCCGGCGAAGGCCCCGGCTGTCCGTTCGCCAACATGGTGGCGAGCCAGGAGACGGAACGCTCGGGGGAAATCGGCTGGAGCCCGGAGGCGGAGGTGCGGGTCGAGCGGATCCCGTCCTTCATTCGCCCCATGGCCCGGAAGGCCATCGAGCGCTACGCGGAGGGGAAGGGCTACCGGGTCATCACCGAGGCGGTCATGGACGAGGCCAGGACCGCCCTCGGAATGTAGCGACGCGCCGCTGAACGCTCGCTCACGGCCGCACCCGCGAATGGCGGCCGTACTGCTTGCGGCAGCGCGGGCAGCGGAGCCACCCCGTCCGGACCCGTCTGACGATCCACCCGCAGTGCGGGCAGAACTGAAGCACGCGCCGGCCGACCGCCCAGCCGCCGACCCCGCCGAGCGCGAGGGCGAGAACAACCAAGAGCCCGATCACCCATTCCATCCGGGGCCTCAGCGGGCCGTGGGGCCTCCGGGATTGAGCGTGAAGGGAGCCCACGTGAGGCGAAGCCCCAGGGCCTCGGCCCAGCTCGGCAGCCGGTGGGCGAGGAGAACCTGTCGGAACTGGGCGACGCGCTCGGCGGGGAGGTCCGGCTGGCGCGCCAGCTCCTCGGCCATGCCTTCGGGATCAGCATAGGCCCGCTCGCTGACGCGCTCCACGTGGCGGAAGAAACGTCGGATCCGCCGGTCCATGAGGCTCTTGGAAAGGTTCAACACGATCCGGGCGAGGCCCTCGAGCACAGCATTGTCGAAACGGAGAAAGCCCGTGACGCGCGCCTCGGCGTAGCTGGCCCCGCCGGGGTTGGTGCGGTGCACGGTCTCAAGCACGAGCACGAGCCGCCCCGAGAGGGTCGGCAGCAACGGCCGATGGTAGCGCCCCTCCAGGTAGAAGACCCGCCGGTCGCCATCGACGATGGCCGGCTTGAAAAACCCGCGAGCCCCCTGGCCGTCGTCAGCCTCGTACCCCGCCGCGGTTTCCCGAACCCAGTATCGTCCCTCTCTGAGCACCCGGGCCACGTTGGCGGCGAAGTCTGGATGCGCGAAGAGAAAGTCAAAGACTTCCCTGCGGCTCCGGTACCAGATCCCGTCCACCTGGTGCACCAGCACCGCTCCCGCCACGACGTTCCTGACGAGGAACGCGGTGTGGAGGTCGAGCCGATCCCACGGAATCTGGCGCGCCGCGGGAGGCAGGGGCGGCGGCCCGCGCTCCTCATCGCTCCAGCTCGGCCCCACGAGGACGGTCAACAGGAGCGCGACGAGAGCCAGCGCGCCACGCATGCCGCCTTAAGGATACCATCGCGATGCGAACGCCACCACCCTCCCGGACGCGCCTTGACGCCTCGTTCCGACCTCTGCTACAGTTCCCCTGTTTTTCCAAAGCGGCCTCTTGATTGTTCCGCTGCTCGAAGGGAGCCCGTGCCATGACGAAAGCGGACCTTGTCGCCGAGATGGCCGTCGCGGGGGGCTGGACCAAGGTCGGCGCGGAAAAAGCGCTGCGCGCCCTCCTCGCCAGCATCCAGAGCTCCCTCAAGCGCGGCCAGCCGGTGACCCTCGTCGGGTTCGGCACCTTCTTCGTGGGACGCAGGAAAGCCCGAAAGGCGCGGAACCCGCGCACCGGCCAGCTCATCACCCTCGCGGGAGGACGAACGCCTCGCTTTCGGCCCTCGAAAGAGCTGAAACGGGCCTTCAAATAACTTTTTCTTGACAGCCCGTCAGCGCCCGCCGCTAGAATGGGTTAGTGGTCTACGCGTTCCTGCCTGGGAAGCGGAGTGGCCATTCCGCGATAAGTCGTAGGTCCGCGCTGATCGCGGTCGTCTGCTCCCTGCTGGCGTGGCCGGGTCTCCTCGCGTGGCCGGGGCCTGCCCGGGCGCAGAACGGGCAGCTCGTCGCCCTGAACGCCGAAGCGGTCCTCCTCGTCGACTCGGACGGAAAAACCCTCTTCGCCAAAAATGCCGAGGACGAGCATGCCCCGGCGAGCCTTGTGAAGCTCATGACCCTCTACCTGGCCTACGAGGACCTGGAAGCGGCGCGCGTGACGCCGGAGGAACCGGTGACGATCAGCGCAAAGGCGGCCCGGACCCCGCGCTACCGGATGGGGCTTCGTGCAGGCGCAGCCGTGCCGTTCAGGCTTCTCCTGGAAGGCGTCGCCATCGCGTCCGCCAACGACGCCGCCACCGCCGTGGCCGAGCACCTGAGCGGTGACGAGGAAAGCTTCGTCGCGCGAATGAACGCCCAGGCTACCAAGCTCGGGCTCGCGGCGACCCGATTCGCCAACCCCCACGGGTTGCCCGACCCCAACCAGCGGAGCACGGCGAGGGACCTGGCCACGCTGACGGCCAAGCTCCTCGAAGACTTCCCTTCGGTGCGAACCCTCCTGGGCAGCCGAACCTTCGTCTACCGGGGCAAGGTGTACAATCGCCGGATCCCGCTCTTCCGGGATCCGGGGGGCGTCCAGGCGCTCAAGACCGGGTTCACGAACGAGGCGGGCTACAACCTGGCGGTGGCGGCGTGGCGCGGCGGCCACCGTTTCCTCGCGATCCTGCTGGGCGCGTCGAGCCGCAGCCTCTCGTTCTTGGATGCCCAGAAGCTCCTCCAGTACGGTTTCGTCCAGGCGGGCCTCGATCCGCCCGCCCCGGAGCGCCGCCCGTCGACCCGCCGAAGCCGGCCCCTCGCCCTCCCTCCGCCCTCGTAGGCGACTGCCGCTCCCTGACGTCGACGGATCACCACCGGCGACACGGAGGAACCACTCATGGCGCAGATTCAGGGCATCCTCTTCGACGCGTACGGGACCCTCTTCGACGTCCACTCGGTGGTCGAAGCCGGCCGCGCCCTCACCGATGATCCGCAGACGCTGTCGCTCACCTGGAGGCAGAAACAGCTAGAGTATACCTGGCTCCGCGCGCTGATGGGTCGCTACGAGGACTTCTGGCAGGTGACCCAGGCCGCGCTGCGCTACGCGCTGCGCCGGCTCGGGCTCAGGGCCAGCGAGGCCGAGTTCGCGCGGCTCATGGAGGCCTACCTCTCGCTCCGCGCCTTCCCCGAAGCGAAGGCCGCGTTGGAGCGGCTCCGCGGAACCCCGCTGGCGATCCTCTCCAACGGCTCGCCGCGAATGCTCGCGGCGGCGGCGGCCTCCAGCGGTCTCGCCGGCGTCTTCGCCCACGTCCTCTCCGTGGACGCGGTCAAGACCTACAAGCCGTCGCCGAAGGTCTACGAGCTCGGGGTTCAGGCGATGGGAGCGCCCGCCGGCCAGCTGCTGTTCGTCTCCGCCAACGCCTGGGACGTCGCGGGGGCCAAGGCCTTCGGCTATCAGGTCTGCTGGTGCAATCGGGCGAACGCGCCGATGGAGGAGCTGGGAGTCGCCCCCGACGTTACGGTCGGAGGCCTGGACGAGATCCCTGCTCTCGTCCGACGCGCATCCGCGGGGAGCGCGTGAGGGCTAGGGAAGGAACTCGTTCGGCTGCTCGAAGATTCCCAGCACGACGCAGCCGTCCGGGCTCCAGGCGGTGTGGACCGAGCCCGGGCGACGCCACACGAAGTTTCCCGTCGTGCAGGCGCCGTCGGCGTCCACCAGCGTGCCCTCCAGGACAAAGCTCTGCTCCACGCCGACGTGGCGGTGGCGCGGGAGCGTGGCACCCGGCGCCATCCGGATGAGCAGCGTCTGGCGCCCCGACGGCTCGGCGTAGAGGACCTTCGCCTCGACCCCGGGATGCGCGGTTGGCGTCCACTCGATCTTCGACACGTCGAGGTACACCGACCGCTCGGTTTCCTTGAGGATCATCGGACAGCTCCTTTCTCGAACGTTGCCAGCGCCTCGCGGTACAGCTCGTCGGTGAAGCCGCGGACCAGGAGGTCGCCCAGCACGAGCACCGGAACCCGGAGAAAGCCATCGTCGTGGACGAGCCAGGCCTGGACCTGCGCTTCGCTGATCGGGGTGGTGTCGGCATCGGAGCGGACGGTGTCCTGCCCGACCTTGATGAGGAACCGCCGGGCCTGGCGGGCCAGGGCCAGCGTCGCCCCGCGGTCCACCGGCGCCGCCTCCACCAGATGACTCTGATAGCCAATGCCCCGGAGCGAGAGGAACTCCCTCGCCTTGGCGCACGTCGGTCAGCCGTCGCGGTTGTAGAGGATCGGGGTCGCCATGGCCGAATTGTAGTGGCGCCGCGGCCCGGTGTCCAGAGGCGCAGAAACCAGAGCGGCTCACCCGCGACCGGAGCGTCGGCCGAGTGAGCCGCTGGAGCTGTCGGAGCCGAGCCGGAGAATTCTGGAGACGCCGGGCGGGATCAGAATTCGCCGATTCGAGCGCGGGCCTACCGCCTGGCGAGGCGCTTGCGCTTCACGTAGGACCAGATCTTCTTCGTCATCACGGAAGGGCCGATGGGCTTCGAGCCGAATACCGACTCGACCGAGTCCTTGCAACCCTTGAAGCTGATCGAGTAGCCGCCGAACGCCGCCTTCCTTTTTGCCATGCCATCCTCCTCCTGTTTCGTGATCAGGGAACCCAGCCCTGCCGGGTACCAGGGACCAGAGCGAACCTGGTCCCCCGGCGTCTCCCAATCCGGCCGGGACGTATTATCCCAGTTTACGAGGGAGAATGGAAGAGAAAAATACAACCCCTAGGGGAAGGGCGCCGGACACCACCTACGGAGTGGGCTCCTTACCGGAACGCCAGCAGCTCTGGATTTTCCGGGGGCGGTCTCTGCCGATGGCCGGGCCATTCGTCAGAGGGCGAGGGCGTAGCCGTCCCGGCGGGGATCGGCGCCGCCCTGAAGCGCTCCTGACTCCGGGTCGCGCGTGATCCCCTGTCCGCCGCCCACGATCCAGGACCACTCCTCGATGACGTTGACCTGGTGGTCGCGCCGGCTCAGCTCCGCTCTGACGTCGGCGGGAATCCGCCCCTCCACGTCCACCAGCCGATCCCGGTACACGCGGATGCGCGGCGCCTCGATGGCCTCCTGGATGTTCATGCCAAACTCCAGCACGTTCAGGATCATCTGAGGCGTGGTCTGAAGGATGCCGTAGGACCCCGGCGTCCCGATGGACATGGAGAACTGGCCGTCGCGGAAGACCTGGGTCGGCGACATCATGGTCCCGGCCTTCCGCGCCGGTCGGAGCAGGTTCGGGCTCTCGGGATGGAGGTCCATCCACTTCAGGATGTTGTTCAGGACGACGCCGGTCCCGGGCACGGCGAAGCCGGAGCCAAAGGGAACCCCGAGGGTCTGCGTGACCGTCACGACGTTGCCGTCGCCGTCGGCGCAGGCGAAGTGGGTGGTGTGCTCGCTCATGAAGTCGGCGGGATGGCCGGGCAGGATCTGGCCGGGCAGGCGCGCGGGGTCGAACCGCTCGCCCTCGCTCACGCCGGCCCGCCGGGGATCGATCCGTGCGCGCTGCTGTGCGGCGTAGGCCTTGGAGACGAGACCGCGGATGGGGATCTCGGGGAGATACGCGTACGCCAACCGATCAGCCGACGCGAGCTTCACCGCTTCGATCAGGTGATGGAGGGAGTCGGCCGAGTTGTGCCCCCACCCCGAGAGGCCGTACCCCTCCAGGATGTTCAGCGTCTCGAGATACTGAAACGCCGAAAATGGCGGCGGCACGGTGCAGATCTCGGAGTCCTTGAACGGGACCGTGAGCGGGGCGCGCCACTCGGGGGTGAAGCCAGCCAGATCTTCCTCGGCGAGCCACCCGCCCGCCTCCTGGACGGCCCGGCAGATCGCGCGGCCCAGCGGCCCGCGGTAGAAGACCTCCGCCCCACCCTCGGCCACCTGGCGATAGGTTGCGCCCAGCTCCTTTTGGACGAGGAGGCGCCCCGGTCGCGGGCTTCCGTTGCCGAGGTAGATCCGCTGCGCCTCGGCGGAGCGGGTCAGGGTGGGGCGCGCCCGCTCGAAGAACTCGCAGTTCTTCCAGGTCAGCGGCACGCCCTCCTCGGCCAGGCGGATCGCCGGCGCCAGCACCGCCTGTCTCGGCATCGTCCCGAAGCGCTCGAGGGCGACGAGCCACCCGCCGAGGTTCCCCGGCGTGGCGCACGACCTGGGACCGCCCTCAAGCTCCGCCGCGGTGACCCGCGCCGGATCGGCGGCCCGGGGCGCCCGCCCGATGAAGTCCAGCACGTCGCGCTCCCGGCGCCTCGCCGAAGAGAGCACCATCAGGCCGATCCCACCGATCCCCGACATGAACGGCTCAACCACGTTCAGCGCGCTGGCCACTGCGACCGCCGCGTCCACGGCGTTTCCCCCTTCCAGGAGCATCTGGATGCCCGCCAGGGAGGCCAGCGGGTGGGCCGAGGTCGCAACCCCGCGGCGCCCCATCACGACCGGTCGGTGGGCAAAGCGGTGCGGTGGACCCTGTCCTCCTCGGCCGTTCATTGAGCCGAGAGAAAGTCGAGGACGGCACGGGCCGTCGCGTCGACGGATTCGTAGAGAAACATGTGGCCGCCTGGAAGGAGGCGGAGCTCGGCGCGCTTGATCCGCCGGAGGAACGCCTCGCCGTAGGCCAGCGGATTGAGCCGATCCGCGTCCCCCCAGAGGATGAGCGTGGGCGCGCGGATCCGGTGGAGGCGCTTTCCCAGCCCCTTGTCGGGGAGGGGCCAGACGAACTTCCCCATGGCTGCCAGCCGCCGAACGCGCTCGACCAGCGCGGCGACCTGTTCCGCCTCCGTGGGCGGCACCGCACTCCAGCCCTTTGCGAGCGGGGAGTCGGGGTCCTTCCACAGGAGCGGGTGAAGCTCCGCCGGCGGCAGGCTCACCATGTCGGGGAGCGGGGCCTCGGCCAACCAGAGTCCCATGGGCGACAGGAGGACCAGGCGACGCGCGCGCCCCGGGCAGAGGGCGGCCAGCTCGGCCGCCACCATCCCGCCGAAGAAGTGGCCCACCAGGTGGGCGGAGGTGAGCCCGAGGGCGCCGAGCAGCTCGTCGTAGGCCAGCGCCAGGTCCACCGGATCGTCCGGCGGCTCCACGCTGTCCGAGCCCTCGGCTCCCGGATGGAGCGGGGCATACACGGTGAATCGCCCCGCCAGCCGGTCCAGGAGCTGGGGCCAGCCGCGAAGTCCCTCGAAGGAGTGGAAGAAGACCAGGGGCGCTCCCCCGCCCGCCGCGAGGCACCGGAAGCTGACGGCTCCTTCCCGGATGGAAACGAGCTGCTCGCGAGGACTCACGAGCTGGAATTGGGCTCGGCGGCTCCGGCGGGCCACCAGCGGTCCTTGTACCCGGCCCAGAGGTCCCGCAGGTGCGGGAGCACCTCACGACCGAAGAGCTCGATGTTTTTGAGGGTGAGGTCGCGGGGCAGGCTCCCGAACTGGAGCAGCACCATCAGGTGACCGACCCGGAGCTTGTCGATGCAGTCCCTGAGC
>JACQRS010000368.1 GCA_016206385.1 Candidatus Rokuibacteriota bacterium
CGACTAAGCTTACCTCGATTCGCCTTGACATCGAACGGAAGCCTTCTCTAAGATGGCCTCGTTTCCAGAGGGGGTGGGGACGATGACGTGGGAGACGCCGGTCTTTGTCGAGATCAGGATGGACGCCGAGATCAACGCCTACCAGGATGACTTCGGGGGGGACGACTCCGGCGACATCTGAGGCTCCAGGGGGGAGCACGTCCCCCGGTCGTTGTCGATCGATTCCCGCCGGGAACACGCAACGGGCGTTGTCCCGGGACCTCCCTCGATCAGAGTGCCCTTTCGGGCAAGTAGGAGGAAGATGACATGACGAGGACATGGCGACTTCTCCCTCTGGGATTCCTGGTGTTCGTCTCACTCGTCTTCTTCATGCCGACGGCGTTGCCCGCCGCAGACTGGGCCGAGGTCACCCAGGAGCGGCTCCTCAACGCCGACATGGATGGAAGCAGCTGGCTCACCCACCACCGGACCTACAACGGGTGGCGGTACAGCCCCCTCGCGCAGATCAACACGAGCAACGTGGGGAAGCTCGTCCCTAAGTGGCTCTTCGCGGGCGGAGGAGCCGGGGACCAGAAGGGCACCCCGATGGTCAACAACGGCATCATGGTCACGGTGTCAGTGGACGCCGGCGACACGGTGAACCCCCGCACGCTGGTTCGCCAGAAGGTGTTCGCGCTGGATGCCCGGACCGGCACCGTCCTGTGGAAGCACGAGCACAAGCTGCCGGAGGATCTCACGCTCCTGGTCCGCATCCTCCTGGGTCCTCGGGGCGTGGCCTTCTGGAAGGACCGGGTGTACTACGGGACGAAGGATGCCCGCCTGATCGCCCTGAAAGCCGCGACCGGCGAGGTCGTCTGGAACAAGGAGATCGACGACTACAAGGCCGGCTACTACGTCTCCATGGCGCCGATCGCGGTCAAGGGCAAGATCATCCTCGGTATCTCCGGCCCGGGCGAGATGGGCTCCCGCGGCTTCGTCCAGGCCTTCAACGCCGAGACCGGTGAGAGCCTCTGGCGGACCTACACGGTTCCCGGCCCGGGCGAGCCCGGAAACAACACCTGGCCCGGCGAGACGTGGAAGATTGGCGGGGCGGCGGCCTGGCACCACGGCTCCTACGATCCGGAGCAGAATCTCCTCTTCTACGGCACGGGAAACCCGAACCCGTGGATCCCGGACCTCCGCAAGGGGGATAACCTCTACGCCAACTCGGTGATCGCCCTGGACGCCGACACCGGCAAGCTCAGGTGGTACTTCCAGGTCATGCCCAACGAGGGGTGGGACCTGGATACGAACCAAGAGCCGCTGGTCGTGGATCTGACGCGGGACGGCAAGAGGATCAAGGGGGTCGTCCAGGCCAACAAGCTCGGCTACGTCTACACGCTCGATCGCACCAACGGGAAGTTCGTCTCCGCCACGCGCTTCGTCCAGAATCTCAACTGGGGCCGGGTCGACCCGAGGACGGGGAAGCCCGTCGTGGATCGCGAGAAGGTCCCGACGATGGGTGGTCCCCGGGTGGAAGTCTGTCCGGGGCTGATCGGGGCGACGGCCTGGGGGAACCGACCGTACAACCCCGGGACCGGCTACATGTACATTCCAGCCAATGAGTTCTGCATGATGCTGGGCTATGCGAAGGAGCTGACCTACCAGCGCGGGAAGATTCACACCGGCGCCATGCACGATCACCACGCGAAGGGCGACCAGGCCGGCGTCCTCCGAGCCTACGACGTCAACGCCAATAAGTTCGTCTGGGAGTGGTGGAACCGGACCCCGCTGGTCACCCACGCTCTCACCACCGGAGGGGACCTCGTCTTCCTGGGCACCGGCGAGGGCAAGGTCGTCGCCCTCAACGCCCGGACGGGCGAGCAGCTTTGGGAGTTCAACCTCGGCACGCCGATCTCCGGGGGCCTCATCACCTACTCGGTCGGCGGCAAGCAGTACGTCGCCGTCGCGGCCGGCGGCCAGACTCGGTCGACCGCGTACTACGCGAAGGAGCCCAGGTGGGCGCACCTCAAGAACGTGAGCTGGAGCGACGTCGTCGCCGTTTTCGCCCTGCCCGACTGAGTCTCGTCGGATTAGTCCCGCTGCTGCTCGTCGCCGGCGCGGCCGTCGGCGGCGAGATCAGCAGCGTTCGGGTGTGCGCCGATCCGGCCAACCTCCCGTTCTCGAGCAAGGAGCCTGCCGCGCCGGGCTTCGAGGTCGAGCTGGCGCGCGAGCTGGCTCGCGAGGTGACGTTTCACTGGGTCCCGACGTACCGCTGGCCGGTCGTCCGGCGTCAGCTCCTGGACGGACGGTGCGACGTGTTCTTCGGCCTCCCGGTGGATCCCCGCTTTACGGATGACAATCCGCGGCTCGCCCTGTCGCTCCCGTACTA
>JACQRS010000369.1 GCA_016206385.1 Candidatus Rokuibacteriota bacterium
AGATTAACCGAAGATTGATTTTTTTTCTCAGCATTTTGCAATCTCAATAATGAAGACACAGCTAGCAAAACCGCTACGGTGAAAACGCCGTCGGGCCGGGCGGTGAAGGTCCCGGTGACGCGCGGGCTGGTGAGCTTCACCGAGACCGGGGAGGTCGGAATTTACACGGTTGCCACCCCGAAGGGCGAAACGCCGATAGCGGTCAACCTGATGAGCGCCGAGGAGTCGGACCTGACGCCGCGGCCGTTCCCGGCACGGCCGGCAGGCGCAGCGAGCCAGCCAGCCTCGGTTCCGGTCCAGCGCGAGCTCTGGCCGTTCTTCATCCTGCTCGCCACCGGGATCCTGCTCCTGGAGGGCGCCCTCTACTGGCGCCGCCAAGCGGGTGGTCGGCTGCGTCTGCCCGGGGGAGTCGGCGACCGGTGGGCCCTCGCTCTCCGCTGCGCGCTGCTGGTGCTTCTCCTGGCCACGCTGCTCCGTCCGACGATCCCTCGCTGGGTGGACCGGCTCAACGTGGTCTTTCTCCTCGATGTCTCGGACAGCGTGAGCCTGGCCGCGCGGGAGACCGCCTCCCGCTTCGTGACCGCGGCGCTCCCCGCCGTTCAGGACGGGGACCAGGCGGGCCTCATCGCCTTCGGCCAAGAGGCCGTGGTGGACCAGCCGCTCAGGCCCAAGCCGAAGCTCGAGCGGGTGCAGTCCCAGGTGCCCGGGCGCGGCACCGATATCGCGCAGGCGATTCGGCTCGGGCTCGCCATCCTCCCACCGGGTCAGGCCAACCGCCTGGTCCTCCTCACCGATGGCCGCCAGAACTCCGGCAACGCGGTGGCCGCGGCCCAGGCCGCAAAGGCGATGGGTGCTGACATCTACTACGTCCCGCTGCCGTTGACGTTCCGCCAGGAAGTGGTGGTGGAGTCCATGCTGCTCTCCCAGGAGGTGAAGTTCGGCGAGCCGTTCCACGCCAAGGTGGTGGCCTGGAGCCAGCAGGAGACCCAGGGACGCCTCTCCATCTTCAGGAACGGCGAGTTCCTCGGCTCCCAGGTGGTGCGCCTCGGCGCGGGCAAGAACGTCTTCACCTACCGGCAGACCCTGGAGCAGAGCGGCATCCATGTCTACCAGGCCGCCATCGAGGTGGACGGAGACACCATCGAGGAGAACAACCGCGCGGTCGGGACCGTGGTGGTCCGGGGCCGGCCCCGCGTGTTGGTCGCCGAGCGGGATCGCACCCACGCCCAGGCCCTCTCCGCCGCGCTCCGCTCCCAGCACATCGACGCGGAGGTGACGGAGGCGGACAAGATCCCCGGGGACCTGGCCGGCTTGCAGAGATACGACGGGCTCATCCTCTCCAACGTCTCCTCCTTGAAGCTCACCAAGCGGCAGATGGAGTCGATTCGGGAGTACGTGCGCGACCACGGGGGCGGGCTCATCATGGTGGGCGGCGAGGAGAGCTTCGGGTTGGGCGGCTACTACCGCACGCCCATCGAGGAGGCCCTGCCCGTGACGATGGAGGTGAGGCAGAAGATCGAGATCCCGAGCCTGGCGGTGGTCCTCTCCATCGACCGCTCCGGGTCCATGGCCATGTCCACCGACGAGAAGGTCACCAAGCTGGACATCGCCAAGGAGGCCGCCCACCTCGTGGTGGATCTCCTGGACGAGCGGAACGAGGTGGGCGTGATGAGCTGGGACACCGAGTTCCTCTGGGACGCGCCCATGCAGGCGGCCCGCAACAAGCAGGCGATCCACCACGCCATCGCCACGATTCGAGCGGGCGGCGGCACCGACGGGTACCCGGCCCTCAAAGAGGCCTACCTGGCGCTCTACGATCGCCCGGCGCTCCTGAAGCACATCATCTTCCTCTCCGATGGCCAGATGACCCGGGGCGACTTCGCCGGGCTGATCCGGCGCATGGCCAAGGACAAGATCACGGTCTCGACCGTGGCCATCGGCAAGGACGCCGACGTCCAGCTCATGTTCGACATCGCCAAGTGGGGGCGCGGCCGCTTCTACTACACCGAGGACACCCACACGATCCCCCGGATCTTCACGCTGGAGACCCAGCTCGTGTCCAAGGCCTCGCTCATCGAGCAGCCCTTCCGCCCCACCGTCGCGTCAGGCTCCCACGAGGCCATCCAGGACATCGACTGGAAGAGCACGCCCCCCCTGGGCGGCTACGTCGCGACCACGCTCAAAGGGAGTGCCGAGATGCTCCTCATGACCCACCAGGAGGATCCGCTCCTGGCGGTCTGGCGCTACGGGCTGGGCCGGACCGCGGCGTTTACCTCGGACGCGAAGGCCAAGTGGGCGGTGCTCTGGCTCCGCTGGCGGGAGTTCAACAAGTTCTGGGCCCAGCTCACCCGGTGGACCCTCCGCACCGCGACCCGGAGCGACACCGTGGCCGCGGTGGAGCGGCGCCACGGCATGGGCGAGGTGACGGTGGAGGCCATCGACACCAAAGGCGACTTCCTCAACTTCCTGGACTCTCAGGTGGGTGTGGTCACCCCGGGCAAGCAGCGCACGGTGGTGGAGCTGGAGCAGGTGGCGCCGGGCCGGTACCGGGGCCGCTTCGCCGCTTCCGACGAGGGCGTGTATCTGGTGGGCATGGCGCAGCGCCGCGGCGAGCAGATGGTGGGCTCCCAGCTCTCCGGCCTCGTGGTACCCTATGCTCAGGAGTTCAGGGACCTGGGGGTGGACGAGACCCTGCTCCGCGAGCTGGCGGAGCTGACGGGGGGCGGAGCGGTGAGTCAGCCCAAGGACGTCTTTCTCCAATCCCGGCGGCGGTCGCGGCTCGCCATCGAATTCTGGCCTTGGCTGGTGGGGCTCGTGGCCGTGATGCTCCTGCCCGAGATCGCGCTCAGACGGATCGGCCCGGGGTTCCTGACGCAGCTCTTCACGCGGGTCAGCCGGGTCGCGCCCGGGCGAGGGCTTCCGAATGCGAGGTGACGGTGGCCGGTTGGTCAGCTGGGCGGGCTCGGCCCTTCTGATCGCGGCCGCGTTCTCGGCCCAAGGGGCCGAGCCGGTGAGCTCGCGGACGGTCGTCATCGTCCCCTACGCGACCACCGATCTTGCCCGGGAGGAGCAGTGGCTCGGGGAGGGCGTGGCTCAGATCCTTGCCCTGGCCTTGACCCAGCACCCCGCCTTCATCCAGGTTGACCGCGCGCGCCTGGCCCGGCTCGGCGAGCCCCACCTGTGGGGAGAGCCCGCGGTCCTTGCCGCGGCGCGGACCGTGAAGGCGGACCTCGCCTTGTACGGTCAGATCCAGCGGGTGTCCGGCGATCTGGTGTTCGCGCCCCGCTACCTTGAGGTGCGGAGCGGGGCGGGTGAGTGGCGCACGCTTGAGGCCGTCACCGTGCCGGAGGACAAGCTGCTCGAGCAGATCCCCTCAGTTCCGCTCGCCTACTTCCGGGCCCTCCGCGTCTCCCTGAGCGACGCGGAAACGGCGCGGATCGAGAAGGCGTCCCGCCCGACCAGCGTGCCGCGCGCCTTCGAGGCCTTTGTCAGGGGCCGCGGCGCGGCGCTCAGGGGTAACCAGCAAGGGTACGAGGCTGCGGCCGATCTGCTCGCCCGGGCCGTGGAGCTGGACCCCAGCTTTGTCGTGGCCCAGTATTCCCTGGGCGTCGTGCACCAGGCCCTGGGCAACCGGTGGAAAGCGGCGGCCCAGTTCCGGGCTTCGACTCAGCTCGACCCCAGCTATCCCGAGCCGTTCAAGGCGCTGGGCGATCTCTTTCTGTCGGCGCCCCGTCGCCTCTACGATCAGGCGGTGGAGGCCTACCAGAAGGCGCTCGAGCTCCGGCCCTTCTATGCGGAGGCGCACGTTGGTCTCGGAGATGCCAGGGCGGCGAAGGGGGATGCGGACGGCGCAGTCGCCGCCTACCAGCGGGCGCTCTCCCACAATCCCACCAACCCGAAGGTCCACCTGAGCTTGGGGCGCATCTACTACTCGGAGAAGGGGCTGTACTACGAGGCCGTGGAAGCCTACAAGAAGGCCATCGACCTTGACCCGCAGTTCCTGGAGGCGCGGATGGCGCTCGGCGAGGTGTACGAGGACAAGGGCCTCTATCGGGACGCCATCGGGCAGTACCGCACGGTGGTGGATCTGGACCCGAAGCACACCGGTGCCCTCTACAACTTGGCACTTGTCCACGAGAAAGTGGACCCGCGGGAGGCGATCGCCCACTGGGAGCGCTATATCGCCGTGGCGTCGCAGCTCCCGGCGGAAAAGGACTGGGTGGACGTGGCTCGCCAGCACCTGAAGAAGCTGAAGAGCCAGGTGAACAAACCCTAGAGTCCTAAGCGCGCCTGGAGCCTCCCCCGATCGAACCCCGTCACGACCGCCTCGTCCACCAGGCTGACACCAGGCCGCTTGCCCCGCGAACATGCGGAGACTGCGCTGAAGGAGGGGGGACCCTGTGAGTGAGCTGCGGAAAGACCCGACGCAGGGGCAGTGGGTGCTGGTGCGGCCCCCGCAGGCTGTGAGCGAGTGGGGCGAGGAGTGTCCGTACTGTCCGGGCAACGAACCGCTGACTCCGCCCGAGATCGCGGCCTACCGCAAGGAGGGGTCAGCCCCGAACAGCCCCGGCTGGGAGGTTCGCGTGGTCCCCGAATTGGACCCCCATTTCCGCGTGGAGTGGGAGCTGGTCCGCGAAGGCGTCGGGATGTATGACAAGATCACGCCGCGCGGGGCGAGCGAGCTGATCATCGAGAGCCCCAGCCACGACGACTCCTTGGCGAGCATGCGGGAGGAGCAGCTCGAACGGGTCCTCTGGATGTATGCGGACCGGATCAAGGATCTCAAGCGCGACACCCAGATCCGGGACGTCCTGGTCACCCGCCAGCACCGGACCCCGGATGGCCAGATCACCCATCCGCGCTCCCAGCTCACCGCGATCCCCATCATCTTCGACGACGTCAGGCGGGAGCTTCAGGAGTGTCGCGTCTACTACCAGTACAAGAAGCGCTGCGTCTTCTGCGATGTCGTCCACCAGGAGGTCGCCGCCGAGGAGCGGGTGGTGCGGCTGACGCAGTTTTTTGTCGTGCTGGTCCCCTACGCGGCGCGCGCGCCCCTGGAGACGTGGATCCTCCCCCGCCAGCACCACTGCGCCTTCGAAGCCAGCTCCCCGGAGGCGCTGTCCGACCTGAGTCGGCTCCTGTCCGGGTACTTCCGCGCTCTCGCGCGGGGCTTCGGGGATCCGCCCTTCGAGATGGTGCTCCACACGGTTCCAAACCTGGCTTCCAAGCTGTTCCGGGAAGAGTGGGCCACGGTGGCGGACGACTACCACTGGCACCTGGAGATCATCGTCCAGCCCCGGCGGCTGAACCGGGTCGGCGGCATCTTCATCAACGAGCTGGCTCCCCAGGAGGCCGCCCGGCAGCTCCGCCGGGCCAGGGTCTAGCTCCGGATTCCGGCGCGGCTCACGGATAGAGGCCGCGGACGCGGAAGCCCTCGGCTACGCGCCGGATGCCTTCCATCAGGGCCGCGGTTCTGAGGTCCGTCCCCTCCTTCTGGGCGATCCCCCAGACCCGCTTGAAGGTGCGCACCATCACCTCCTGAAGCCGGGAGGTGATCTCGCTCTCCCGCCAGAAGTAATACTGGAGGCCTTGCACCCACTCGAAGTAGGAGACCACCACTCCGCCCGCGTTGGCGAGGATGTCCGGGATCACCGCTACCCCGCGCTCCTTCAGGATCTGGTCCGCCTCCGGGGCGGTGGGACCGTTGGCCCCCTCAACGATGAGGCTGCACTTGATCCGATCGGCGTTTTCCTGCCCGATCTGGGAGCCCACCGCCGCCGGGATGAGAACGTCGCACGGCAGCTCCAGCAGCTCCGCGTTCGACACGGCGTCGGCGTCGGGGAAGCCCGTGACCGAGCCCGCCTCACGTGCGTGAGCCGCGAGCTGGCGGATGTCGAGCCCCTTGGGGTTGTACACGCCGCCCCGGACGTCGCTGACGCCGGCGATCAGGCACCCTTCCCGCCAGAGCAGCCGAGCCGCCACCGACCCCACGTTGCCGAACCCCTGGATCACGACCCGGCGGCCTCGGAGATCGAGGCCCAGGTGGCGCGCCGCCTGGAACACCGTGTACACGATTCCCCGGCCGGTGGCTTCGCGGCGGCCGGCTGAGCCGCCCACGATCAGCGGCTTGCCGGTGACGACTCCCGGTACGCTCTTCCCCTGTGTCATTGAATAGGTATCCATCACCCAGGCCATGACCTGCTCGTCGGTGCCGAG
>JACQRS010000370.1 GCA_016206385.1 Candidatus Rokuibacteriota bacterium
CGGAGGCCGCCGCAAGACGATCGAGGTTTCGGATCACCAGGTCAATCTGCTCTGCCCGCCTCAGTCCCGACAGGACGGTCAAAACGTACTTCACTTCCCTAACCCGGCGTAGCCGGAACCAAACAGGGTTTATCATCTGCCGGTAGCGATGCCTCCCAGTTCCCCAAGTGATCATGGAGGATCGGTCCATGGCAACCCTCGCCGAGCGGCAGGCGGGCTCGATCCGCGGCGTGCTGTCCTGTTGGGATCGCGTGGTCATCACCGGGACCATCCCTGAGATCTGCCACGCCGACGCGATGGCCGCCCATCTGCGCGCCCAACACATCCGTCTCTTCGACTTCACACGCTGGGCCGAGCCACTACGCGACCTGATCCGCGACCACGCCGAGCGCTTGGCGCGGGAGAACCGCCTGGAGATCGAGTTCATTCGCCGCAGAAACTTCCGCAAGGAGGAGCGCGTCAAGGCGATCGTTGCTCAGCGTGGCCGCCATCCCGGGCTGGTGCACATCTTCTCCGCCATGGAACCGTGCCCCTCCTTCCGGCCCTGGCACGACAAGGCGACCGGCAAGACCTTCCTCAAGCCCACCGAGGCCAAGTGCCTGCACTACTACTTCTACTTCCTCGACGAGGCGCTGGGCCTGTGCTACCTGCGGGTGCCCACCTGGGCGCCCTTCCGCCTGCAGTTCTACTTCAACGGGCACAACGAACTGGCCCGGAGGTTGGAGCAGCGCGGCGTCGGGTATACCCTCGTCGACAACGCCTTCACCGCCCTCGCGGACTTCGGCAAGGCCCAGAAGCTGGCCGACACCTTTCGGGTGGACCGGCTCCACAAGCGTCTGGACCGGCTGGCCAAGATCTATTGCCCCGCCATCCACCAGTTCCGCTCCGGCTACCACTGGAGCCTCATGCAGGTCGAGTACGCCACCGACCTCGTCTTCCAACGTCAGGACGACCTGCACCCCCTCTACGAAGCCCTCAGCCGGACGGCCATCCACACCGTCAAGCCGGAGAACGTCGCCACCTTCCTGGGGCGCAAGCTCCACGGGAACTATGAAGGGGAGCTGGGCAACGACTTCCACACCCGCATCCAGGGCACCCGTATCAAGCACCACATGGGCCCGGTCTCCATCAAGATGTACGACAAGCTCGGCGTGGTCCTGCGCATCGAGACCACGGCCAACGACGTCTCCTTCTTCAAGCACCACCGCCGGGTGGAACACCGCGAGGGCGACTGGGAGATGAAGGACGCCCCCGTGAAGAAGTCCATCTACAGTCTTCTGGTCCTGCGGCATCTCATGGGCGCCGCCAACCAGCGCTACCTGGAGTTCCTCTCCACCCTGGACGACCCGACGGCGGGTCTGAAGAACCTGGAGACGATCTCCCGGCCTGCGCGGCAGGCCGAGCGCAGCTACCGCGGCTTCAACCTGTTCCATGGCGAGGACCTCGACCTGTTCCGGGCCATCGTGCGTGGCGAGTTCAACATCAGCGGCTTCACCAACCGCCGCCTCAGGGCCGTGCTCGCCAACAAAACCGGCCCGCAGATCTCCCGCCTGCTCAAGCGACTCCGCCTGCACGGCCTCACCAAACGGATCGGCAGGACCTACAAGTACTACCTCACCCGTCTCGGACGGAAGGTCGTCGCCATGGCCCTGAAGCTGCGGGAACTGTTCATCATCCCGTCTCTGGCTCATCCGGCCCCCGCCTGAACTCGGAAATCATGCGCGTTTTGCGCTCAATCTCACTGGTAAGGGACTAACCGGATCTGTTGCGGTTCGTCGTGCTCAGGGTGACACGTGGCTCATGTCGGGCGTCGAAATCGGCGCCGGACGCTAGCACAGGGTTTTCCGCGTTGTCAAGGCGAGGCCCCATTGATAGAATCCGCCCCATGCTGCCGCGCCGATCCCGGGTCGGAGTGCTCGGGTTGCTCCTCTTCTGGCCCGCGGGTCCGGCCCTGGCGTGGAGCGACGCGACCCGCCTGCGCATGCTGAGCGACGCCCTGAAGGTCTCGCCGCCCGCCCTGCGCGACATTCTCGAGCGCTACCAGGAGGACCTGACGCGCGGCATGCTCGACCCCTCGCGCCACGAGGACGAGGAGGTGCACTTCCAGGACGCCTCCGGGAAGCGCGGTCTGGGCGCGGCCGCGGTGG
Source organism: Candidatus Rokuibacteriota bacterium (assembly GCA_016206385.1). GTDB lineage: Bacteria > Methylomirabilota > Methylomirabilia > Rokubacteriales > CSP1-6 > JACQWB01. The sequence continues at coordinate 2,148 of JACQRS010000370.1, forward strand.
CGCGCAAGTCCGAGGCGATCCGCCGGATGATGCTGGAGCAGAAGCCGCTCCGCCTGGTCGCCTACGAGCTGGGCACGCTGGCCCACCTGGTGGCCGACGTCGAGTTCCCCCTCAACGCCTCCGACGCCGATCCGCGCGAGCCCCTCTACCGCGAGGCC
>JACQRS010000371.1 GCA_016206385.1 Candidatus Rokuibacteriota bacterium
GCCTTGAGCGCCGCCTGCACGCCCACCGTGGGTTTGCACTCGTCGTCCAGCACGATGGTCTCGTAGCGGTACTTGCCCTTGGGATCGGCGTTCCGCTCGGCCACCGCCAGGAGGAACGAATTGCGGCCGCCGAGCCCATTCGAGGCGGTCCCGCCGGTGAGAGGCCCGATAAACGAGAGCTTCACCACTTTTTTGGCCTGCGCCCGTGCGGGCTGCCAGAGCCCGCCCAGGGCCACGAGGCTGAGGCCCGCAGAGGCCCCGGCTCTCAGCAGGTCACGCCGGGTCAACTTTGACGCTCGATCGTCCATGATCCAGCCCTCCTTCGGTGTGAATGGATCGTTCATGGCTTACCTTCGGGCGACGCTGAACCAGACCGGACAGCGATGTCAGCAGGTGATGATAGCCCGGACGCCGAGAAAGGGCAATGCCGCGCTGGCTCTCGCCCTTGACACCCAAGCGCGCTTATAGTATTCACTTCCCGTGACCAAGCCCCCCGCCGTCGATATCCACGCCCACTTCTTCCCCGAGGGCTACCTCAAGCTGATCGCCGAGGAGGGGGAGCGCTTCGGCGTTCGCCTCTCCCGGTCGGACCCGAAGGGGCCGGTGATCGAGGTCGGGACGGTCCGCACCGGGCCGCTCCGCCCGGCATTCACCGACCTCGACCTCCGAAAGAAAGAGATGGACCGGCAGGGGGTTCAGCTCCATGCCCTGTCGCTCACCCTCCCGATGGTGTACTGGGCCGACGCCGACCTGGGAGTGCGGCTGGCCCGGGTCGTGAACGACGCGCTGGCCCAGGCGCACACCGCGTTTCGCGACCGCTTCGTCGGACTCTGCACGCTGCCGATGCAGGAGCCCAGGCTGGCGCTGGACGAGCTGGACCGGGCCGCGCGCCTTGCCGGGATCCGCGGCGTCTACCTCGGGACCAACATCCGGGGCCGGGACCTCTCGGACCCCGACTTCTTCCCGGTCTACCGGCGCATGGACGAGCTCCGGCTTCCGCTCTTCCTCCACCCGCTCAACGTGATCGGCGGCCAGCGCCTGGCGCCGTACTATCTCGGCAACCTTCTCGGCAACCCCTTCGACAACGCGGTCGCGGCGGCCCACCTGATCTTCGGCGGCGTCCTGGACCGCTTCAAGCGGCTCCAGGTCTGCCTGCCCCACGCCGGCGGCGCATTCCCCTACCTGTTCGGCCGGCTCACCCGCGGATGGAAGGTGCGGGGCGAGTGCAAGCATCTCAAGCGCCCGCCCTCGGCGTACCTGCGCCGTTTCACCTATGACACCGTCAGCCACTCTGCCGAGGCGCTCCGCTATCTGATCGGCCTGGTCGGCGCCGACCGCGTCATGCTCGGCAGCGACTACTGCTTCGACATGGGGTACGAGCGACCCGTGGAGGTGGTGACCCGGCTCCGCGGGCTCAGCCGAGCGGACCAGGCCCGGATCCTCGGCGGCAACGCGCTCCGGCTCCTTCGCCCGAAGTAAGGGTACCGGGCTCGGGACAGTCGCTGCCAGCGCGTCGATGAAGATTACTGCGAAAGGGATCGGCATCAACGACCTCCTGGAAGGCCCGGCGTCCGACCCCGTCGTCACCATGAGCCACTCGCGATGACGCTTCGCTACGGCCAGCCTGCCCCGGATTTTTCGCTTCCCTCAACCCTCGGCCACGAGGTGACGCTCCGGCAGTTCAAGGGACAGGCAGACGTCGTCCTGGTCTTCTTCTGCTACTCCTGGGGGAGCATCTGAACCCCTGAGCTCACCGACCTGGGCCAGGTCGCCAGCAGGCTGCGGGAGCGCGGGGCCGAGGTGCTGGCGATCAGCGGTGACAGCTCGTTCTGCCAGGCCGAGTTCGTCAAGGCCCGCGGGCTTCCGTTCCCGCTGCTGAGCGACGTGCACCGGGCCGTGATCAAGAGTTACGGGGTCCTGGACGAAGCGCGAAACGTCGCCTACCGCTCGACCTTCATCGTTGACCGGGACGGCCTGCTTCGATGGGGACAGGCCGGTGACCGGCACATGGTCCGGGACGGGACGGAGATCCTCCGGGTCCTCGATCTCGTGGACGCGCTGCGCCGGAAGGGATAGCCCAAAGGAGGTCGTTATGATCCCGCGTGTTGTTGCGTTCGGCCTCATGCTTCTGCTCACGGCCTTGCCGGCGGGAGCGCAGGAGCCGATCCGCGTCGGCTTCATCACCGACCTGACGGGGCCACTGGCCCAGCCCGGGAAGGAGATGGAGAATGGTATCCGGCTCTTTCTGGGCGAGCACAAGAACACCCTGAGCGGGCGACCCGTGGAGCTGACGGTGCTCGACGCGGGCAGCTCACCCGCCGTCGCCCTCACCAAAGCGCGCGAGCTGGTGGAGCAGCGCAAGGTCCACGTCGTCATCGGCCCGCTCCCGGCCTTCGAGGCTTACGCCATCGTGCCGTATCTCAACGAGAAGCGGATCCCCTCTCTCTCGCCGAGCGCAGCGGCCGACGATCTCACCCAGCGCAAGGCGACCCAGTTTTTCGTTCGCGTGGCCTCCACCTCGAGCCAACCCACCCAGCCCTTCGGCACCTACGCGGTGAAGACGCTCGGCTACAAGAAGATCGCCACGATCGCCGACGATTTTGCCTTCGGCCACGAGGTGGTCGCGGGTTTCCAGAAGGCGTTCGAGGACGCCGGCGGGCAGATCGTCCAGAAGCTCTGGCCGCCTCTGGGGACCAAAGACCAGGGGCCGTTCATCGCCCAGCTCCGGAAGGACATTGACGCCGTCTTCATCGGATTCGCCGGGGTGGCGGCGCTCCGCTTCCTGAAGCAGTTCGAGGAGGCGGGGCTCAAGGGCAAGA
>JACQRS010000374.1 GCA_016206385.1 Candidatus Rokuibacteriota bacterium
GCTCCCGTGTGGGCGGCCGGGTCTCAGTGAGTCTTCCGATTTGTGCCACGACGCCGTCCACGGCATCTTTGACCGCGCGGACCAGCCTGTCCGCCTCCTCCTGACGGCGACTGAGCTGAGAGAGTTCTTCCCGGATCGCACGCGTGTCGAGAACGATCTTGGCGAATTCTCGTGTAGTCGCTTCCTGGTTTCGCCTGAGCTCCTCCACTTGCCCTTTAAGCGCCGCGATTTCCTGCTCGAGGATCACCGCCGGTGTCTGGGTCGTGGTTTGGGTCGCACATCCCACGAGCACGACTCCGACCACGGCTAGATAACTCCACACCGGCACCATCACCTGACCGCCCCCGACAGTCATGCGGTAGGCCTGTCGTTCCTCAGACGCACGTCGACGTTCAAACTGCTGCGAGCCCGTTCCAACCGCCATACTGGCACCGCTCGCACGAACGGCGCGCCCGCCGCTGGTGAGCGTACGCTGTGGCGTTGTCATACTACCACGCCCGGGATCGACGAGCTTACGCGTAGCGATGGTCAACAACGGAGAATCTGGCTCCACCGCGCCGAACGCACAGCGGAGACAAGCCAAATCGCCTCCGCTAGCATTCCCCCGCCGTCTAGTCGTTCCGCGGCCCGATATCGTGTTCGTCATCTTCCTTCAGGGCTTCCTTCTTCGGGCCGAACACCGCAAAGAGACACGCCGCCACCGTCAAGGCCGTGACGGCCAGCCAGATCGCGAGTCCCAGGTAGCACCCGGGATCGCGCCAGGTTGCGGCCATCAGCCAGCCAAAGACACTTCCTATGCTGACGAGCCAGACCCGATTCATGTCCAGGCCCTCCGGCGTCATCATGGTTCGCCTCGGGTTCACGAACCTCCCAGCCTCCACCGCCACCCGATGCTCCCTGAACCCCTTCGGCACCTCCACGCACTCGAAGAACCGGACGCACCGCTGGAGGTGCTCCTCGGCGGGCATCCATGGCGCGGGATAGAAGTGCCCTTCGGCCAGGAGTGAGGCATCCAGCCGGGAGGAGCAGCCGACTGGTGCTCCGTCTCGGCTGGCTCGGGTGACGCGTATAGAAAAGCCTCGGAAAGGCCGTATGCTCTCAACTGTTGCCCCCCTTCGGCCTTTCGGGACGCATACCTGCCTGCCAATCCCGACCGACCGTTGGTCGGCTCATGGAGCGCCGCGCCCTTCCGAGGCAGGATGACCGTACCCCCGCCCAGGGGGTACGGTCAAGCGAGGATTTGACCCCGGCGGGATTCGAACCCGCGATCTCGACCTTGAAAGGGTCGCGTCCTTGGCCTGGCTAGACGACGGGGTCGGCAACCTGGTGAGCCGTGGTGGGATCGAACCACCGACCCCCTGCTTAAAAGGCAGGTGCTCTACCTTCTGAGCTAACGGCTCCCGCCCAATACTATCACGCCGCTACCGCGGGCGCGCTCAGCCCCTTACGGGACCGTCAAGCCCGTGAAGGAGGCAAGGACCTCGTTAAAGGCCGTCTTGCCGTCGGCGCCGGCGCGCTTGGCCCAGCCCGGCAGCACGCTCTTCTGCACGGCTTCGCGGATGACGGCTTTCCACTCGGGCCTGAACGCGATCCATTGCATCCCCTTCGTCTTGTTCCCCTCTATCCCGTCCGTGGTGCTGGTGCGAGCCAGCTCCCACCCTTTCCGCGTGACTTCGGCCGCGACCTCCTCCAGGGCTTTCCGAAGGTCGGGGGAAAGTCTGTCCCAGCTCTTCTTGCTGACCACCAACCCGATCATGACCGGACCGATCTGGAGGTCCACCATGTACCGCGTCACCTCGTACCACTTGAGGCTGAAGCCCGCGATGGTCCCTGTGACGGCCGCGTCCACGGTGCCCCGATCCAGGGCGGTGTAGACCTCGGCGACGGGGAGGGAGACGGGCTCAGCCCCCAGCGCCTTGATGAAATCCGTTTGGGCGGCCCCGAACACGCGCACCTTCATACCTTTGAGGTCGGCGAGGTCCCGAATCGGCTTGCGGCTGTAGAGGACTTGGTGCGCATACGCATAGGAGCCGATGAAGACCCCGCCGAGCTTCGCCTCGTTGGCCTTCATGACCTTGTGCCACGCGAGGTGAGCCTTGTGCGACTTGTCGAACTCCTCCAGGCTGAAGAGGCCGGGCAGGTCCACGCCTTCGATCAGCGGCACGTCCCCGGAGACATACGTGGGGAGGACATCGGCCATGTCCACCAGGCCCGCCTTCATCACCCGTACCAGCTCAAAGCCCGTCAGCCCCAGCTCAGGGAGGCTCGTCACGTCCAGCTTCAGCTGGCCACCGGTGCGCTTGGGCAGCTCCTGCTCCATCAACTCCCACATCTTGAACTGAACCTGGGGCCGGCTGTTGGAGACCCCTTTGAGCCTGAGCTCGGCGGCCTCGGCCGACGGAATCGGTACGACTGCTGCCAGTAGCAACGCCGCCAGAACGAGTGCGATCCATCCTCGGGAGAACGCCAAACGCGCCATGGCACGCACCTCCTGCGTCATGTTTCTGCCGTTTACCACAAGGATCGAGCCTCATCAAGCTGCAACCCGATCACAGGTAATTCTCCAGCGGTTGCGGCGGGTGCGCGAACCGTCGCAGCTTCGAATGCGCCAGGCCGAGGGCGACGAGGCCCTCCGCGACTTTCACCCCCACCGCGACCGGATCCAGCACCGGCACGCCCGCCAGCCGCGAGAGCTCGGCGTCGTAGCCGCAGAGGCCCGCGCACGCCAAGATGACGACCTCGGAACGATCCTCGGCCACGATCTTCTGGATTTGCTCTCTGAGCTGGTCGAGCGCCCGATCACGATCGGTCACGCACTCCTCCACGTTCACGTTGATCGCCCGGACCGACGCGCACTTGGCCTCGAAGCCGTAAAACCGGACCAGCTCCTGCTGGTACGGGATGAACTGCTCGAGCATGGTGAGGGTGGTGAAGCGGTGCCCCAGCAGGCAGGCGACCGCCATCGAGGCTTCGGCGATAGACACCACCGGAATGGTCAGGGCCTCCTTGAGGGCGTCGATGCCCACCCGGCCGAAGCCCGCCAGCACCACCGCGTCCGGCCCGTGGAGGGCGACCGCATCCAGGGCGGTTCGCAGCATAGAGGCCCCCGACAGGTAGTCGCCGAATGCCGAGTCGATGTTGCGCGTGCCGCCCTTCGTCGTCACGGCGACCAGCTCGGTGCCCGGGGCCGCGGGGCGGCGCGCGGACTCCATGATGGCTCCCGTCACGGTCTCAGAGCTGTTCGGGTTGACGATGAGGAGCTTCATCAGGATCCTCCCTGTCGGGTGGCCCGACCCCTCACGGCATGATCTCGCCGCCGTTGGGGTGGAGCGTCTGGCCGCAGAAGTACCGGCTGGCGTCGGAGGCCAGGAACACGAAGGCGCCGATCAGGTCCTCCGGCGTCCCCAGCCGCTTGAGGGGCAGCGAGGCGGCATGGGCGCGCTTGACCTCCTCGGACAGCGGATCGAACCCGGTGTCGATCAGGCCCGGCGCCACGGCGTTGACGAGGATCCCGTAGGGGGCCAGCTCCTGGGCCAGTGCGCGCGTGAACGCGAGCACGCCCCCCTTCGCCGCCGAGTAGGCCGTGTAACGCGGCCTTCCGATGTAGGCCAGCTGCGACGCCACGTTGATGATCCGTCCCGTGCGGCGCTCCATCATGTGCGGGGCCACGTGGCGGCAGCAGAGGAAGGTCCCAAGCATGTGCACGGCGATCATCCGGTCGAAGTCCTCCACC
>JACQRS010000373.1 GCA_016206385.1 Candidatus Rokuibacteriota bacterium
CCCTCCTCGAACCAGAGGGCCCGGGCGTCCCGGTAGAGGCGCTCGATGGGATAGGCCACGGTGAGGCCCCGGCCGCCGAAGATCCTGAGGGCCTTGTCAGTGACCTGGCCCACCATCTCAAGGCAAAACAGCTTGGCTATCGCCGCCTCCTTCGCCAGCGGCAGCCCCTCGTCAAACCGGCAGGCCGCATCCATCACCAAGAGGCGCCCGGCATGAATCCCCGTGGCCATCTCGGCCAGCACCATCTGGATCGCTTGGCGTTCGGCGATCGGCTTGCCGAAGGTGACCCGCTGCTTGGCGAAGTCCGCCGCCAGCTCGAGGCAGCGCTGGGCGATCCCCACGCAGCTCTGGGCGATGGCGGCCCGGCTCTGGTCGAGGAAGCCCCGGAGGACGATGGTCAGCCCATCGCCTTCCTTTCCGATGAGATTCTCCGCAGGCACCGGAGCATCCCGGAACTCCAGGACGCCGTGCTCGCTCCCCCGCATGCCCATCATCTCCGGCATCAGGGTGATGGTGAAGCCCGGCGTGTTCCGCTCCACGAGGAAGGCCGAGATTCCCGCCCCGCCTTTTGACCGGTCGGTGCAGGCCACCACGGTGAAGACGTCGGCGATGTCGGCGAAGGTGATGAGGTGCTTCTTCCCCGTGAGGTAGTAGGTGTCGCCCCGGCGAACCGCCACGGTCCCGACGTCAGCGCCGGTACCCGTGTCGGGCTCTGTCAGGGCGAAGGCCGGGATAACCTCTCCCGCGGCGAGGGCGGTGAGCCACCGGTCCTTCAACGCCTTGCGCGCGTAGCTCAGCGGGCGCCACATGGTGTTCACGCCGTGCACCAGAATCCGGATCGTCCCGTGGCTCTTCGCGCACTCCTCCAGGATAGGCAGATACTCCTGAAGCTTCAGGCCCTCGCCCCCGTACTCCCGCGGATAGGTCAGGCGCAGGAGACCGAGCTCCCGAAGGCGCTTGAGGAGGGCGTCGGGAACGCGCTTCTCGGTCTCGATCTGCCGGGCGAAGGCCTCGCCTTCTGTCAGGATGAAGTCACGGATCTGCTCGCGGTACTCAGCCAGGTTCAGAATCGCCATTGCGTGTCTCCTACCGGACCTTCAGGAGATCCCGGAGTCCGTCCCCGACCAGGTTGATGGCCAGCACGGTCGCGGCGAGGAAGAGCCCCGGGAAGAGGATGATCCAGAAGGCGAGCTGCAGGTACGCCCGCCCCTCGGCCATGATGTTTCCCCAGGACGGGATGTGGGGCGGCGTGCCGGCGCCCAGGAAGGAGAGGTAGGCCTCCACGAGCATCGCCGAGGCACAGATGTAGGTGCCGTGGACGATCAGTGGGGCGACCAGCGCCGGCAAGATGTAGCGCACGAGGATGCGTGGGGTCCCCACGCCCAGGGCCCGCGCCCCCTCGACCATCACCGCCTCCCGCAGCGAAAGCACCGAGGCGCGTACCAGGCGCACCACCCGCGGGATCTCGGGGATCACCAGCGCCACGATCACGTTCCTCACGCTTCCGCGCATGAGCGCCATGAGGGCCAGCGCCAGCAGGATCGCGGGGATCGCCATGAGCCCGTCCATCACCCGCATCATGACGGCGTCCAGGCGCCGGTAGAAGCCGATGACGAGGCCGAGGGCCGTGCCGATCAGGAGGCTCGTCACCGACACGGCGGCACCCACGACGAGCGAGACGCGCGTCCCGTAGATGGTCCGCGTGTAGATGTCGCGCCCGTACTGGTCTGAGCCGAACCACCACTCGGCGGAGGGCGCGCGGAGGCGCTCGACCGGACGCATGGCCTGTGGGTCCCCGGTCCACCAGACGGGGGCGAAGACGCCTCCTGCCACGACGACCACGAGGGCCATCAGCCCCGCCACCAGCGTCGGGTTCCGGACGAGGAAGCGCCGGGCCTGGACCAAGGCGCCGCGCTCGGCCGGCGCGGGGGCCAGGATGAGTTCGGCGGTAGAGGCGGACGAGGGCACCGCCATGGGCGCTAGACCCCTCGGAGGGGGGCTCCGCCCCCCTTCCGATACCTCCCCCCGAGGTTGCGCGGGCCGGGTACCCACGCCAGAGGCGTGGGTGCGCGCTCGGGGCGGAACATCTCGAAGGCCGGCGGTGCTGTCATCGGGGTTCGGCCTTACTCCGACAGGCTCCTAGCTAGTAGCGGATGCGCGGGTCGAGGACCGCGTAGAGGAGGTCGATCACCAGGTTTATCAGCACGTAGACACCCGCCACGACCAGCAGCACGCCCTGAATCACCGGGTAATCGCGCCGGACGATGGCATCCACGGTGAGACGGCCCAGACCCGGCAGCGCGAAGACGGTCTCCGTGACGACGGCCCCGCCGATCAGAAGCGCGAAGCCGATCCCGATGATGGTAACGACCGGGAGCGACGCGTTCTTGAGAGCATGGCGCATCAGCACGCCCCGGGGCTCGAGCCCCGTGGCAAAGGCGGTGCGGATGTAGTCCTCGTGGAGTACACCGAGCATGCTGGCCCGGGTCATGCGGGCGATGAGCGCCATATAGACGACAGACAGGGTCACCGCGGGCAAGATCAGGTGACTGAGGAACGGCCAGAACCCCTCCCGGAGTGGCACGTAGCCCTGGACCGGGAGCCAGCCGAGGGACAGCGCGAAGACGTAGACCAGGATGAAGCCGAGCCAGAAGACCGGCATGGAGAAGCCCGAGACGGCAAAGACCATGACGACGCGGTCGATCCAGGAGCGTTGCTTCCAGGCTGCGACGACGCCGAGGGGCACGCCGATGGCCACGCTGATCAGGAGGGCCAGGACGGTCAGGCCTGTCGTGGCCTCGGCCCGCTGGCCGATGAGCGTCGTGACGGGGAGCCCCGAGAAGATAGACGTCCCGAGGTCGCCGCGCACCACCTGGCCGAGCCAGATCCCCACCTGGACCAGGAACGGCCGGTCGAGGCCGAGCTTGGACCGGATCTTCGCCACCTCGTCGGGCGTGGCGTAGTCCCCCGCGATGATCACCGCGGGATCGCCCGGGGTCACGTGGAGCAGCGCGAACACGGCGATGGCCACCACCCCCATGACGGGGATGGCGGCCATCAGCCGGCGGAAGATCTGCTGGAGCATCTCTAGGCGATGGTGACGTTCCAGAATAGCGGGGCCGGGAACCGCAGCACGCCCCGGACCTTCTTGCTGAACGCGAAGGGGAGTGTCCACTGCCCCCACGGGACGTAGAGGACCTCGTCGATGACAAGCCGCTGGATCTCGTCGGCGATCTGCTTCTGCTTCGCCTTGTCCGTGGCGCGGACCCAGTCGAGGCGGAGCTTCTCGATCTGGCCGTTCTCCGGCCAGCCGAACCAGGCGGTGGCCCCCGCGCCCGAAACGCCCGCGTGGACGGCGGGGTTGGCAACGTCGGCGCCGGTCCACCAGGTGTGGATGACGTTCCAGCCGCCCTGCGCCGGCGGATCCTTCTTCGCGCGGCGCGCCAGGTTTGTGGACCAGTCCACGGCCTGGATGTCCACGTTGAAGCCGATCTGCTGGAGGAGGTCCCGCGTGACCAGCGCGACGGCGGAGAGCGCCTGGATGTCGGTCACCTGGAGGACCGCCACGGGCCGACCGTCATAGCCCGACTCCTTGACGAGCTGCCGGGCTTTGGCGAGGTCCTGCTTCATGAGCGGCTCCGTGCCCACCTTGGACTCGAAGGGCCCGTCGCAGAGGAACACGGCATTGCAGGTCCGGTAGAACTTGGGCACGCCGACAGCCGCCGCGAGGTACTTCGTCTGGTCCATCATGTAGAGGAGCGCCTGGCGCGCCTTCTTGTTGTTGAACGGCGGGTGGAGGTGGTTCGGCCGGAGCCACCCCTGCTGCCCGCGCGGATCGAAGACGAAGGTTGTGAGCGCCGGGTTCTGCTCGACGCGCGGGACGAAGTCCACGGGCGGGTTCTCCCACCAGTCCACCTCGCCCCGCTCGAGGGCCCCGCTGGCCGTGGTGGCGTCAGGGATGTAGCGCCAGATCACCTTGTCCAGTTGCACCACCTTCCCGCCCGTGGAGCCGCTCGGCGCCTCCTTGCGCGGCACGTAGTCAGGGTTCTTGACGTAGACGACCTGGTTGCCCGGCTGCCACTCGTCCTTGACGAACCGGAAGGGACCGCTCCCGATGAACTCCTTGATCTGCTCACTGTCGGGCGTGGCCGCGACGTGGGCCGGCATGACGAAGGGCACGTTGCTGGAAGGCTTGCCCAGGGCCTCCAGGACCGGACCAAAGCGCTCCGAGAGCTCGAGCGCGAAGGTCTTCTTGTCCACGGGGGCGAGCTTGGCCGTGTGGGCCATCAGGAGCTTGCCGAACGGGTCCCGCTTCCCCCATCGCTTAACGGACTCCACGCAGTCCTCCGCGACTACGGGCTTACCGTCGTGCCACTTGAGCCCGTCCCGGAGCGTGAAGGTCCACTTCAGCCCGTCCTTCGACATGGTCCACTTGTCCACCATCTGCGGCTTGGTCTGGTCCTTCTCGTCGGTGCCGAAGAGGGTATCGTAGATCATGTAGGAGTGGTTCCGCGTGATGTACGCGGTGGTCCAGATGGGGTCCAGGACCTTGAGGTCCGCGTGGGCGATGAAGCGCATGGTGCCGCCGCGCTTCTGGGCGTGGACGTACGGCCCGCGAAGCGCGAGCGCGGTCGCCGTGGCCGCGCTCCCTGCCAGGAATTGGCGACGACTCAGTATGCTCATGGCATGACCTCCCTTGTGCCCCTCACCCTCCCCTCTCCCCCAGGGGAGAGGAAGGTGAGGGGGAGTTTCAGACCATTGTGAGCCCGCCGGACACGGACAGGGTCTGACCGGTGACGTATGCCGCCTCGTCGGAGGCGAGAAAGACCACGGCGGCGGCGATGTCCTCGGGAGTCGCGAGCCTGCCCCAGGGGATCACGCGCTTCAGACTCTCGGTGAGCTTCGGGTTGTCAGCGGCGATAGTGGCGAAGAGCGGCGTGTCGGTGGGACCGGGGCAGACGCAGTTGACATTGATCCGGTGGCGCGCCATCTCCCGGGCGATCGTCTTGGTGAAGGCGATGACCCCGCCCTTGGCCGCCGAGTAGACCGCCTCCCCCGTGGAGCCGACGCGTCCGGCGTCAGACGCGATGCTGACGATCTTGCCGTAGCCGTTCTTCATCATCTCGCCCAGCACCGCCCGGGTGCAGATGATCGGCCCCTTGAGGTTGATGGCCAGGACCTTCTCCCAGGTCTCCTCCGTGGACTGGATGAACGGCTCCACCTTGTCCCAGCCGGCATTGTTGACGAGGATGTGGACCGTCCCCCAGCGCGCGATCACCCCGGCGACCGCGGCCTCGACCTCGGCCTTCCGGGTGACGTCAGCCCGATACGCGTGCGCCTGGCCTCCCTCCTTCTCGATAGTCGCCACTGTGTCGCGGGCGCCGGCCTCGGTCACGTCCAGGACCGCCACGCGCGCCGCCTCCCGCGCCAGGGCGAGCGCGATGGCGCGGCCGATCCCGCTGCCGGCGCCGGTCACCAGGGCCACGCGATCTTGAAGCCTCACGGGCGTGCCTCGGGCAACCGCACGTAGGGCGACGGGATCGTCATGCCGCCATCCACCATGATGGTCTGGCCGACGATCCATTCGGCGTCGTCGGAGCAGAGGAAGGCGACCACACGGGCGATGTCGTCGGGCGTGCCGCTCCTGCCCTTCGGCGTGGACTCGACGATATCCCGCTGGAAGCGCTCGAAGTCCTCGCCCGCATAGGTGCGCGAGGAATCGGTCTCGACGAGGCCCGGGCTCACCCCGTTCACGGTGATCCCGAGCGGTGCCAGCTCGACCGCCAGATATCGGGTCAGTGTCTCCAGGGCTGCCTTGGCCGAGCCCAGGGCGGCGTAGTTCGGCAGATACCTGAGGGTGGGGAAGCTCGACACGGTGACGATTTTCCCGCGCCGGCCGGCCATGAGCCGCGCCGCCTCCTGGGCGGCCTGGACAAAGCCGAACACGCTGATCTGGTAGGTCCGAGCGAGATGGTGCGGCTTGAGATCGAGCACCTTCCGGAAGGCGGTGGCCGCCGCGTTGGCCACGAAGATGTCGAGGACGCCGAAGCGCTCGCCGACCTGCTCGAACATCCGCCTGATCTCCTCGGGCTGCTCGATGTCGGCCTGGACGCTGATCCCGCGCCGCCCGAGCGCCAAGACCTGCTCCACCACTTCTTTGGCGGCCGCCTCGCCCCGCTTGTAGTGGACGACGACAGCCGCACCGCGCTCGGCGAGGAGCAGCGCCGTCGCCCGCCCGATTCCCCGCGAGGCCCCGGTGATCAGCGCCACCTTATCCGCGAACTGGCTCATCGCGCCCCTTCCCCTAACGCTTCGCTCTTTCGAGCGCCGGCTTTGCCGGCGCAACCGTGTCTGGGGGAGGCTTCGGAGG
>JACQRS010000039.1 GCA_016206385.1 Candidatus Rokuibacteriota bacterium
GCCTAGCCCCTGCGCCTGCTTGATAAACCGGAGCATGTCCAGGGCATCCCCCGCGTAGAGGCGGTAGCCGTTGGAACCCCGCACCGGCGGTGGCAGGACACCCGCCGTTTCGTAGAACCGGATCGCCTTGGCGCTCACCCCGGCCCGGCCCGCCAGCTCGCTGATTTTGAGCCTGTTCTCTGGCATATCTCCACCTTTGATTGTAACTCTAAACCTTCCAGTATAGTGGAAGGTCAAGCGAAAAATCATCGCAGACCGGAGTGGGCGAAAACCGTGAGCGGTTGAAGACAGCTGCCGAGCGTAGTACCGTTTCCCGGGTTTGACCGTGCGATGGCTAATAAACAACTCCTCACGCCGGAGCATCGATCACGCTGGGCGGTCGTGGCGGCCTCGTTTGCCTTCATGTTCGGCGTCTGGAACCCTTACGCGGGATTCGGCGTCTTCCTGCCGGTCCTGTCCCAGGAGTTCGGCTGGGGCCGGGGCGCCATCTCCCTGGCGGCTTCGCTAAACCTGTTCATCGGCGGTGTCATCGCCTTTGGCGTCGGCGCTGCCACCGATCGCTACGGACCGCGCGGGATCCTCGCCGTGAGCGGCCTCATGGTGGGCGCCGCCTATCTCCTGGCGTCGGCCGTCAGCGCGCTCTGGCAGTTCTACGTCCTGCTCGGAGTCCTCCTGGGGATCGGCATGTCGGGCATGTACATCGTGCCCACCGCGACCGTGTCCCGCTGGTTCGTGAGACAGCGGGGGCTCGCTCTGGGAATCGTTCTGGCGGGTCTCAATCTGGCCTATGTCACCGGCGGGCCGCTCTCCGCGGTGCTCATCAACGGCGTTGGGTGGCGGACGGCGTACCTGCTGCTCGGTGGCCTCGTGCTGTGCATCGCCCTTCCCGCGAGCCTGTTCATCAAAGCCGCGCCCGCCGGGAACGGCTTGGCGGTCTCAGCGGGAGAGACCTCCGCGACCCTCGGGGAAGCCGTGAAGGATCGGCGCCTCTGGCTCCTCCTGATGGCATGGCTTCTCCTGGGATTTGCCGTCATGACCGTGGCGGTCCATATGGTGCCGTACCTCCACGATCGTGAGCTGAGCCTGGACCTGGCGTCGCTGGCGCTGACCATCTACGGGATCAGCAGCCTCGCGGGGCGCGTCCTGTTCGGCGCCACCGCGGACCGGCTCGGCACACGGCCCACGTTCTGGTTCTGCGCGCTGATGCAGGCCCTGAGCCTCGCCTGGGTCCTGACGGGGCCGTCCCCGTCGGTCCTCTACATCCTCATCATGTGGTTCGGACTGGGGGCTGCGGGCAGCGACACGGCCGTGGTCAAAGCGGCGTCAGAGGCCTTCGGGGTCCGGTCGCTCGGGGCGATTATGGGCGTCGTGGGCCTGGGATGGCGCTGCGGCGCCGCCCTCGGCCCGACGGTGGCGGGCTTTCTCTACGACCTGAGAGGCTCCTACGCGCTCCCCTTCGGGCTGGCCTCGGCGGGATTGATGGCGAGCCTCGTCTTCTTCACGCTGGGAATGTCATCCCCTCGCCCCTCAACAAACACCAGCCGCTAGCTCCCGGAACGGTATCGGTCCGCTAGGCTCTCCAGTCACCCCGCGCCAGCGGGCCGGGGTTGTCGAAGCGAAAAGAGCTGAAGACAAGCCCGCTGACGGCCGGCTGACCGAGGAGGGCAGCTTCCTCAGCGGGCGAGCGTTCATCCCACTGCCGGGCGACGTAGAGGTTGACCGCGTGATCGGCCACCACTGGGGCGTAGACCTCGCTCAGGTGGTCGAGCAGGGGCGGGAGGTTGAAGCCGTCGAGGTAGTTCTGGATATACCCGTAGCCCCGATGCATGGGCCAGAGTTCGTGCCACATCGAGGGACACCGGGAGGAATTCTGGTTAATGACCAATTCGTCAACCAGCCCGCGCCTGATCCAGTCCCGCCATTGGAGGGTGGCGTTTCCCAACGGCGGCCCCAGCACATCGCCCCGTGCGGTGCCGGCCGCCAGCCGAATCCCTCGCGGCCCAAGAGCCGCGCCCAACTCGATCCAAAACTGCGTCAGGTACTCCCCCAGGAGGTCCCGCCAGGCTTGCAGATCGAAGTCCGCGGTGCAGATGTCTCGGCCGTACCGGAGAAGGTAGTCCTTCCGCACCGGCTCGTTGAAGCCGTACTGGTCGGCGAAGTCCGCCGGACGGGACTGGGAGCGGAGGCATACGAAAAGCCCATCGAACTCATAGCCCCGCAGTAATCCGAGGAGGCGCTCCCGGAAGTGGGCACGGACCTCCGGATAAGCCAGGCACAGCACGCCCCACTGGCGGAGCCGCCCGCTCCGGTCCACTACGCTGTACTCCTGATGCTGCCGGCTGAAGGCGCTCCGCCAGCTCACGTGCTGGCAGTGCATTGCGTTGTGGTAGCTGACCTCCCGGACACGCTTCGGGGGAAGCGGCCACCCCTCGTCGAAGAGCGAAACGTAGAGATAGGCCTTCAGCCCGGCCTCGCGAGCCAGGCGGGGCACGACCTCAAAATCGTCCCAGTCGATATCGTGGCTACGGGCTAACGTCGGGTGCTGGCGGCCCCTGGCGGCGTAGAAGTAACCCTTGATGTGGGTGCGCACCTGCCGCCAGTGAATGATGGCTGCGCCCAGGTCATCACGCCAGCGCTCCATTCGCTGCCGGAGCGCCTCAGGGTTCGCCAGCCGGCCGTCACCCTCGCCAAACATCAAGTGATCACCCCACGAGACGCTGACGATGTTGCGGAACCCTTTCTCCCGGGTCATCGGTGTGTCCCTCACGGTGTCGTCAGGCTAGCCCGAACGTCGTGAGGGGTCAAGACAAAGGGGGTGGCTCATCACCACCCCCCTACCGAGCTGCTCGCATTTCGTGGTGGACGATGCTGGACTCGAACCAGCGACCTCTGGCATGTGAGGCCAGCGCTCTGCCAACTGAGCTAATCGTCC
>JACQRS010000375.1 GCA_016206385.1 Candidatus Rokuibacteriota bacterium
CCGGATCCACTGCCTGGAGTTCGACTGCGTTCACGAGGGCGCGGTGGTTCATCCGATGGCGACCCTTCTCGCCTCGCTGTTCGCCCACGCCGAGCGCCGCAGCGGCGTCTCCGGCAAGGATTTCCTCACCGCGGTCGCCCTCGGCGTGGACGTGGCGTGCTCCATCGGGCTCGCCTCGCGCGCCCCGATGCGGTTCTTTCGACCGGCGACCGCCGGCGCCTTCGGAGCCGTGGCCGCCATGGCCAAGCTGGAGGGCTTCGACGTGGAAACCCTGACCAGCGCCTTCGGCATCGTGTATGGCCAGATCTGCGGGACCCTGCAGCCGCACACCGAGGGCTCGACCCTCCTCGGCATGCAGATGGGGTTCAACGCCCGGGGCGCCCTGACCGCCATTGACCTGGCTGCCGGAGGGCTCGCCGGTCCACGCGAGGTCCTCGAGGGCCGCTACGGGTATTTCAAGCTCTTCGAGGGCAGCTACGACCTGGCACCGATCCTCGCCGACCTCGGCCGGGTGTGGCGCGTGACCCAGCTCGCCCACAAGCCGTTCCCGAGCGGCCGGCTCACCCATGGCGCTATCGACGGGTTGTTACGGCTGAAGACGGCGCACGGATTGCAGGCCGAGGAGATCGCGCGCGTCACGGTCATCGTGCCGCCACTGGTGAAGCGCCTGGTCGGCCGGCCCGACATTCCGAACCCGGCGGCCAGTTACGCCCGGCTCTGCCTGTCCTTTGTCGCCGGGACGGCGCTGCTCCGCGGAAGTGTGGACGTGCCCGATTTCATCGCCGACCGTCTCGCCGAGCCGGCAGTCCACGCGCTCGCCCGAAAGGTCGAGATCACACTCGACGACAACTCGGATGAAAACGCGGTCGTGCCCCAGACGATCCAGGTCACGCTGACGGATGGTCGCCAGCACGAGCTGCGGCTGGAGCGCGTCATCGGCCACCCCTCGAACCCGTTGACGCGGGAGCAGCACCTGGAAAAATTCCGCCGCTGCTGGGGGTACGGTGCAAGGCGGCTCAGGGAGGAGAACTGTGACCGGCTGATCGCCCTGGTGGACCGCCTGGAGGCGGTCTCGGATATCCGTGAGCTCATCGCGCTGGTCGGGGAGGGCTGAAGCCCCATGGGCTACAGGCTCGGCATCGACGTCGGGGGCACCTTCACGGATCTCGCCCTCCTCCACGAGGAATCGGGCGTCCTCACGGTGGGCAAGGTGCCCTCGGTTCCCGCCGACCCTTCGGAAGGGATCTTGAACGGGATCATCGGGATCCTGGCCGAGGCGGGCGTATCGCCGGGCGAGGTCAGCTATCTGGCCCACGGCACCACCATCTCCACCAACACGCTGCTCCAGCGGAAGGGAGCCCGGACCGGCCTCGTCACGACCGGGGGGTTCCGCGACCTCCTGGAGATCGCCCGCCAGCGTCGCCCCTCCCTCTACGACCTCCACGCCCCGAAGCCGGCCCACCTGATTCCCCGCTCGCTCAGGACGGAGGTCACCGAGCGCGTGATGGCGGACGGACGCGTGCGTATTCCCCTGAATCTCGCCGAGGTGGAGCGGGCGCTTGAGACGCTCGCCGCCGAGAAGGTCGAGGCACTGGCGATATGTTTCCTTTACTCCTATCTCCACCCCGACCACGAGCGCCGGGTTCTGGAGCGTGCCCGGCAGCTCCTGCCGCGAGCCTTCTGCTCGGCCTCCCACGAGGTGCTTCCCGAGTTCAGGGAGTACGAGCGCCTGAGCACGACGGTGACCAATGCCTATCTCGGACCCGCGATGGCGGGCTATATCCGGGCCTTCAGCCGCCGGGTCAGAGAGCTCGGCATCCTCACGGTCCCGTACATCAACCAGTCCAACGGTGGCACCATCGGGATCGATGAGGCGGCGCGGGCTCCGGTCAAGACCTTGCTATCCGGGCCGAGCGCGGGTGCGGCCGGGGCCGCGTGGCTGGCGGCGAAGGTCGGCGTCTCCTCCGTCGTCACGTTCGACATGGGCGGGACGAGCACCGATGTGTCGTTCGTGCGCGACGGGATCCCGACCCTCGCCTTCGAGCGCGAGATCGCCGGGATCCCGATCCGGATCCCGGCCCTGGACATCCACACCATCGGAGCCGGCGGCGGCAGCATCGCCTGGCGCGATTCGGGCGGCGCCCTGATGGTGGGCCCGCAGAGCGCGGGCGCCGATCCCGGCCCGGCCTGTTACGGCCGCGGCGGGGCGACCCCGACAGTCACCGACGCCAACCTCTTCCTGGGCCGGCTCTCCCCGAAGGGACTGCTGGGCGGGCGGATGCCGCTCGCTCTGGCAAAGGCGCAGGAGGCGATCGCCGGGCTCGGTCAGGAGCTCGGGCTTTCGCCGATCGAAACCGCCCGGGGCATCATCCGGGTCGTCAACGCCAATATGGCCCGGGCCCTCCGGGTCGTGACGGTTCAGCGCGGGGTGGACCCCACCGGGCTCGCCCTGCTCGCGTTCGGCGGGGCCGGGCCGCTCCATGCGGGGGCCCTGGCCCGCGAGCTTGGAATCCCGACGATCCTCGTTCCTCCCGGGCCTGGCATCCTCTGTGCCCTCGGCCTCCTGGTTGAGGAGCTCCGAGCCGACGCGGTCAGGACCTGGGTGACGCGGCTCGACCTCCAGGCGCTCGAGCCACTGGAGCGAGGGTTTCGGGAGCTCGAAGCCGACGCGACCGCGTGGCTCCAGCGTGAACGCGTTCCCCCTGATCGCCGTCAGCTCTCGCGCTGGCTCGACCTCCGCTACGAGGGGCAGAACTACGAGCTGCTGGTGCCGGTGCCTGAGGAGGTGTGGCGGGAGCGGTCGCTGGAGCCGCTCCGGCGGGAGTTCCTCCAAGCCCACGAGCGGACCTACGGCTTCGCCGCCGAGGACGAGCCGATCCAGGTCGTGAACCTGCGCCTGGTGGCGCGAGGGCTGCCGGATCTGCCCGAGCTTCCCCGCCAGAAACCCGGCGGGCCGGATCCTTCCGCGGCGCTCGTTGGCCGCCGGCCAGTGGATTTCGTCGAGGCCGGCGCGCTCGACTGCCCGGTGTACGACCGGGCGCGCCTCGCTGCCGGGAACCGCCTCGCGGGGCCCGCGGTGATCGAGCAGTTCGACAGCACGACGCTGCTCAACCCCGGTCAGGAGGCGCTCGTGGACGAGCTGGGGCTCCTGATCATCACGGAGGCATGAGGATGGACCGCATCACCCTCGAGGTCATCGGCTCGGCGCTCCTCTCCATCGCCGAGGAGATGGGGACGGCCCTGATCAAGGCCTCGTACTCGAGCAACATCAAGGAGCGCTGGGACTGCTCCACCGCCATCTTCGACCGGGAGGGCCAGGTCATCGCTCAGGCCGAGCACATCCCCATGCACCTCGGGTCGCTCCTGGGGATCATCCAGGAGATCCTCGGGCGCTACCCGCCCGAGCGCCTGGCAGCAGGCGATGTCTTCGCAGCCAACGATCCCTATTCGGGCGGAGGCACCCATCTGCCCGACATCACCCTGGCCTCGCCGGTCTTCGTCGACGGGGAGCTGTTCGGCTTCGTTGCCAACATCGCCCACCACGCTGACCGCACCGGCGAGCGGATCCGCTCCATCTACGACGAGGGGCTCAGGATCACGCCCATCCGGCTCGTGGAGGGCGGCCAGGTCCGCGAGGACGTCATGGAGCTGCTCCTCGCCAACTTCGCCGTCCCCGACCAGCGGCGGGGGGACTTCAGGGCCCAGATCGCGGCCAACCGCCTCGGTGAGCGCCGCCTCGTTGAGCTCTGCGGGCGCTACGGGCGGGCCACGGTGAAAGCCGCGGCGGATGAGTGTCTGGCGTACGGCGAGAGGAAGATCCGCGCCGCCATTGCCCAGCTCCCGCCGGGGGTCTATCGCTTCACGGATTACCTGGATGGTGATGGCGTCAAGGACGGGCCGATCCCTGTCGCCTGCGCTATCGCCGTGGACGGCGATCGGATTCACCTGGACTTCACCGGGAGTGGCCCCCAGAGCCCGGGCGATATCAACGTGGTGTGGCTGGCGCTCCTGGCCACGGTTTACTACGCGCTCAAGGCGATCCTGGACCCTACGATCCCGGCCAATGGCGGGTTCTACCGGGCCATCGAGGTCGAGGCGCCCGAGGGGAGCATCGTCAACGCCCGCCCGCCTGCTGCTGTGGGCTGGCGCACCCAGACCTGTCAGCGGATCGCGGATGTGATCTTTGGGGCGCTGGCGCCCGTGCTGCCCGAGCGGGTCCCCGCCGCGGGCAACGGCGCCAACTCGGCCTGGGTCTTCTCGGGCGTCGATCCCAGGACCGGCCGCTACTACGTCTATCTGGAGACCCTCGGGGGCGGCGCGGGGGCCACAGCCCGTGCCCACGGTCTCGACGGCGTCCAGGTCCACATCACGAACACCTCCAACCTGCCTGTGGAGTGCCTGGAGATGGAGTACCCGCTCCTCGTGGAGGAGTACGCCCTGGTGGATGGGAGCGGCGGCGCGGGCAGGTTCCGGGGTGGCCGGGGCATCCGACGGACGATCCAGGTCCTGAACCACGAGGCGCAGCTTTTGGGAACTCTCGAACGGGCCGAGATCCGACCGTGGGGCCTTCAGGGAGGCGGACCCGGTGGCTGCGGGGCGCTCATCCTCGACCCGGGGACCGCGGAGGAGAAGCGGCTCCCGTCAAAGGTCTGGGGCCATCCGCTCAAACCCGGGGATCGGGTCCAGATCATCACCGCCGGAGGCGGCGGGTGGGGCCCGCCCTCAGATTAGCGGCTTCTAACGCCCTCGCTTCTTGTCCACGAGCTTCCAAAAGGCGTCGTGTTTGATGCCTCGACCTTTCCTGATTCGTCGCTCCGCGGCAGCCAGAAGAGCCACAAATCGTGGGGTGTGCCCGAGAACGAGCCGCTCTAGCTCTTCCGGGTCCGATACTGCCACGAGGACGGCAGTCGGCCGGCCATTCTTGGTCACGATGACTGGCCCGTCCGCGCACATCTCCAGATAGGCACTGAGACGAGCCTTCACGTCCGCAACAGGTGCAATCTTCATAGGTCGAACTCCTCGCCGCCGATAAAGAGGCGGTCCTTGATTTTCACCCCCACCGCCAGAATGTGAACCTGCCGCCGCGCCCGATCAGTTCGGTAGAACACCCTGAACCGATTGCGCGGGCCGCACCGTAGCTCCCAGGCGGAACCAAATACCGACGGGCGTAGCAGTGGCTTTCGGTTCTTCGTTTCAGTCTCCGGCTCATGGGTCAGCCGAACTTCAATCTGCCGGCGTATGAGGGGGTAATACTTTCGTCATTGCTCTGGTCAAACAGAATGGTCTAGCTTCCCTTCATCGTCGTGGGGAGCCAGAGGGCGATCTGGGGGAAGAGGATGATGAGCGCGATCCCCATCAGCATCATCAGGAAAAACGGCAGGACCCCCAGGTAAACATCCAGAATCGTCCCCCTGGCCTCCTCGCCGCCGGGGTTCTGGCGGAGGCCGTGGATGACGTAGAGGTTCAGCCCCTCGGGCGGCGAGATCAGAGCGGCCTCGGTCAGGATCACCGCGATCACGCCAAACCACACCAGATCAATGTTCATCGTCTTGAGGATCGGGAGGATCACCGGGATGGTGGTCACCATCATGGCGAAGCCGTCCATGAAGGTCCCCAGGAACAGGTAGAACACCACGAGAATGATCAGCGTGCCCGTCGGTGTCAGGCCCCAGGAGGCTACGGCCTTTGAGATGGCGTACGGCACCCCCAGGATCGCCAGGGTGGAGTTGAGGATGAAGGCGGCCGTGAGGATCAGCATGACC
>JACQRS010000376.1 GCA_016206385.1 Candidatus Rokuibacteriota bacterium
CCAAGGTCGATGGCGAGATCAGCCAGCCCCAGGAGAACGGCACGCTCTGGGGCGTGCGCTTCAAGGCCGGGGACAAGCTCACGATCCCGGAGCAGTATTTCAACCCGAAGCTCTTCGTGAGCCTCGAAGCCAGGAAGAAGGACTAGGGCGTCCCAGGTCCTACGTCCGAGGTCCAATGTCACCCGACCTCAGACCTTGGACCTCGGACATTGGACCCTGAGCGGGAGCCTCGCGACCGTGCAGCTAAAAATCACCGCCCGCAACGTCGAGCAGGCCAGCGCCGAACTGAAGGCCCTCGTCCGCCGCGTCGAGGACCTCCGCCCCGTCCTGGCGGAGTTCGGGATCCACATGATCCGCTCCGTCGAGCAGACCTTCCAGGCGGGCGGCCGCCCCACGGCCTGGCCGCCCTCGATCCGGGCGATGCGGGGCGGGGGGAAGACGCTGATCAAGACGGCGCGGCTCAAGAATTCGATCGTCGCCACGGTCACCGGTCCCCGGTCCCTGTCGGTCGGCACGAACGTGAAATACGCCGCCGTCCATCAGCTCGGATTTTCCGGGACGGTCCAGATCCCGGAGCACATCCGGCGGGTGAAGAGCCGGAACGTGTACCGGGTCAAGACCGCTACTACCGTGTCGGGGCGGAAGATCCGCAGCCGGCGGAAGATCGCCTCGGGGTTCGCCGTGGTGAAAGCCCACCCGGCCCATATGCGCATCCCCGCCCGCCCGTTCCTCGTCGCCCAGGACGAGGATATGGAAATCCTGAAGGGGATGCTCGAGCGGCACATCGAGGGAGACAAGTGATACCAGTCCCCGGTCCAACGTCCGACGTCCCCCTGGGTCCGACGTCCGATGTCCGATGTCCAATGTCCCCCGACCTCGGACCTCGGACCATGGACAGGGGACTCCCTCCCGGGACCCCGGACCTCGGACCTTGGACCAGTAGACCATGAGCGCGAAAGCGAGCCTCCTCGCCGCGGTCCGCGACGAGCTGAAGGCGCAGATCAGCGCCGCCGGCAGCCGGGTTTACGTCGTCGTCCAGGACGCCCAGGGGAATCAGCTCCTCCCCGTGGAGGCGGCGTTCCCCTTCCTGACGGTGGCCGACCTGGGCCTGGGCCTCGGTTGGCAGCCGGGCAATGTCGCCGAGGGCGTCTACCGGATCCGCGTGCGCGCCCACGTCCAGGACCTGCGCGACGTGGAGACGCCGGTCTTGGGCCACGCCGCCAGCGGGTCCAAGGGCGCGGCCCAGCTCCAGGGCGAGATCACGGCGGCCCTGCAGGGCAACCTGCTCGCCGCGCGGATCGCCGGCGTCGAGCTGGCCCAGGTCGGAGGCGAGCCCCCGGTGGATTACATCGAGGACGAATCCTGGTTCGCCGTGATCGGCGATGTGCTCGTGCGGTACGAGATGACGGAAGCCTAAAGCCGTCCAAGGTCCACGGTCCAAAGTCCAAGGTCCCCGACCTCGGACCTCGGGCCTCGGACCTCGGACCAGGAGGACCCCATGGGACGGCAATTTCGGAAGCTCGATCAGCTCATGTTGAGCGTTGGCGACAAAGAGGCCAGCTACAACGCCGGGCCGGGGGGCTGGCTGGCGGCGAGCGCCATCCAGCTATTCGAATTCAGCGAGGCCTATGCCGTCTGGGATGACAAACTGCGGAGCGATCGGGATTCCGTCCATGGCAGCCAGTTCGCCACCACGGATGAGATCGTCCGCCAGGACGTGCGGCTGGCCTATACCGAGAGGCAGGTCCGACCCGCGCACCTCGGCGGCCTCCTGGCGCTGGCGGGCGGCGTGGTGGCCACCGTCCAGGATGGCGCTCTCGTCGCCTACCGGCACAAGTTCACGCCGGTCGCCGCGGACGTCGCCCTTCCCTCCATCGCGATGATGGAAAAGGCCTCGGGCGAGCAGTTCCTGTGCAAGGGGATCAAGCTCGATTCGCTGGCCCTCGCGCGCGGAGGATCCGAGAACGCCTACTGGTCGCTCGAGGCGGGGCTGATCGGATCCGGCCACCGGGCGAGCGACGCCACGGCCTTCGTGACAAAACTCACCGAGGCCCCCCTGCGCTGGGGGGACGCGAAGTGCTGGTTGGAGACGGGCACGGACATCTCCATCGATGCCGCGCCCACCCAGGGCCTGGAGAACATCAGCTCCGGGACGCCGGACGTCCTCACTTTGCGGCTCAAGGGCGCGCGCTTCAGCGTGGGCAACGCCCTGCAGGCCGACGAGGGCTACGAGCCCGCCAGCGGCAAGGTGCGCGGCCGCCTGGACCACGGCGACGACCGCCGGTTCCGCATCGAGCTGACGGTCGAGGTGGACCCCTCCACCCTGGCCACCGAGCGCGGCTACTACGATAACCGCGATAACGTGGCCGTGGAGCTGGAGGTGGACTCCGGCACGATCATCGCCGCCACCGGCGTGTACAAATACGGGTTCGACCTGATCATCCCGCGGCTGCGCCTGGAGCCCATCGCGCGCAGCGTTGATCGGGGCGTCGCCCTCGTCACCTTCGCGGGCGAGTGCATGTACGACGGCACCAACCCGCTGTGGAACGGATACGAATATACGGCCTACGC
>JACQRS010000383.1 GCA_016206385.1 Candidatus Rokuibacteriota bacterium
GAAGGGGAGTGGGACCTTGAGGCCCGGAAGCCCCTCCCTGACAAAGAGGTCCAGGTGGTTCAGCGCGCACGCCCGGACCTTGACCAGCACCTCGCCGGGACCGATGGTCGGGTCGGGGACGTCCTGGTACTTGAGCTTCTCCAGCCCACCGTGCTCGTTGAACGCCAGCGCTTTCATGCCGACTCCTTTACCCGTTGAATGCCTTCACCAGCGCGGGCCACCGCGGGTCGTGAAGCCTCGGCTGGATCGTCTCGTAGAGGAACACACAGTCGAGGAGGCCGGCGTACCGCTCCTGGATCCGTTCGCCGATGGTCGCATAGGTGCCGGTCACCGCGTAGGCGTCCAGCATCTCGTCGCTGATCAGGGCGGCCATGCCTTTCCAGTCCCCCTCTACGGACTTCCGGTGGAGCTTCGGGGTCAGGTCCTGCCAGCCGTGGGCGGCCAGGACCGGCTCGTAGGTGCGGGTGGAGGCGTAAAAGGCGATCTGCCCTCTCACCGACTGCCTGGCCGTGGCCAGCTCCTCCTCGGTGTCGCCGACGATGGTAAAGACCGGCGCGACGAAGGTGAAGTCCTTCCGCGAGCGCCCGGACTTGACCAGCCCTTCCTGGACAGCCGGCTGGACGAACTCGCGCAGATACTTGGGGCTGTTGAAGGGGTGGACGTGGAGGCCCTCGCAGAGTTCCCCGGCCAGCCGGCACATGTAGCGGTTGACGCCGGCGATGTAGATGGGGATCCGGGGATGCTGGATGGGCCCGGGGTTGAAGAACGGGATCATCAGGTCGAAGCTGTAGAACTGCCCCTTGAAGTTGAGCTTGGTGCCGTTCTGCCAGCAGTCCCAGATGGCCCTGAGGGCGAGGATGACCTCACGGAGCCGCGGGCCGGGCGCCTCCCACTTGACCGAGAAGCGGCGCTCGATGTGCCCCTTCACCTGGCTGCCGAGCCCCAGGGTGAAGCGCCCGCCTGACGCCCGCTGGAGGTCCCAGGCGATGTGCGCCGTGATCATCGGGCTCCGCGGAAAGGCCACGGCGATGGCGGTGCCGAGCTTGATCTTGGAGGTGGCGGTGGCGGCGACGGCCAGGGAGAGGAATGGGTCGTGCTGGGTCTCCGACGCCCAGAGGCAGTCGAACCCGAGCGCCTCCACTTTCCGGGCGTAGTCCCCGATCCCTCTGAGGTCGTGGGTCAGCATGCCGATGTCGAGCTTCACGGCTCACTCCCCTAGAGGTTCGGGCGGCGGTGGGCCCGGGGGCTCGCTGTTTCGAAGGCGGCAGCCGCTCTCAGCACTGTCGCGTCGGCGAAGCGGCGCCCCACAATCTGGAGCCCGACCGGCAACCCCTCGGCGGTCCAGCCGCAAGGGACCGAGATGGCGGGCTGCCCGGTCAGGCTGAACGGGTAGGTGAACGCCATCCAGGCCAGCGGCGAATCCAGCGGTTTCCCCGCAATGTCTGGCGGGACGTTGCTCCCGATGGGGAAGGGAGGGGCCGCGATCGTGGGGGTCAGGAGCAGGTCGTACCGCTCGAAGAACTTCCTGACGACCTGCCAGAGCGCGGTCCTGCGGTGGGTCGCCTTCTCATAGTCCACCGCGGTGAGGTTCTGGCCCCTCACGATCCGGTTGACCAGAAACGGATCCATCTGCTCTCTCCACTCCGCAAGATAGCTACTGTACGCCGCCACGCGGAGGCCGGCGGAGAGATCGAGAAAGAGCGCCTCCGGGTTGTCAAAGCCAGGATGCGCCTCCTCCACGGTAGCGCCGAGGCCTGAGAAGGTTTTCGCCGCGGCCTCACACAGCCGGCGCACCTCGGGGTCCACGGTGGCATACCCCAGGTCAGGGCTCCACGCCACTCGGAGCCCGCGGATTTCTCCCTCGGCCGCTCGCGCGAAGTCCTCTCCCGTGGCAGGGAGCGACTGAGGATCGCGGTCATCGGGCCCCGCCAGGACGGAAAGCAGAAGGGCTGCATCGCCGACAGTCCGCGCCATCGGGCCGAGGACAGAGAAGGTTGTCCAGCCATTCACGGCCGGGTAGCGGGGGATCCGTCCGATGCTCGGCTTGAGCCCCACCACGCCGCAGCAGCTCGCGGGAACGCGGATTGATCCGGCCAGGTCGCTTCCCTCAGCGAGGGGGCCGAGCCCGGCGGCGAGGGCTGCGGCCGCCCCGCCGCTCGAACCCCCGGCGATCCGATCGAGGTTCCATGGGTTGCGGGTGTAACCGAAGATCCGGTTGTCGGTGACGCCTTTGCAGCCGAACTCCGGCGTGTTGGTCTTGCCGAGGATGATTGCGCCCGCGCGCCGAGCCCGCTCCACGACCACCGCGTCCTCCGGGGGCACGTGGTGCTCGAAGATCTTGGAGCCGAAGGTGGTCCGGATTCCCGCGGTCGGGGTCAGGTCCTTGAACGAGATCGGCACCCCGTGGAGCGGGCCCAGCGGACGGCCTTGCATGACTGCGGATTCGGCCTGCTTGGTGTCTGCGAGGGCGGCCTCAGCCACGATAGTGCAGTAGGCGTTCACTTTGGGGTTGACCTGCTCGATCCGGGTCAGGATCGCGGTGGTGACCTCCACGGGCGAGAGCTTTCGAGAGCGAATGGCCTCCGCCACCTCAGTCGCGGGCATGAAGCAGAGCTCTTCGTCGCGCATCGCTGTCTCCTCGCTTAGCTGAGCCCGAGCTCCTCCAGCGCCTGCTCGCGGAGCCTGGGCTTCTGGACCTTCTCGCCGTGGGGCCCGGGTGTGCGTGGGACGTCCTTCACGAAGCGGATGTAGCGGGGGATCTTGAAGGAGGCGATCTTTCCCTTGCAGTGGGCGAGGAGCTCGTCCTCGGAAAGGATCTCTCCCTCTTCGGGAATGATGTACGCGAACGGGGCCTCACCGAGCTTCAGGTCGGGCACCCCCACGACGAAGGCCTGCTGGACCTTGGGATGGGCCATCAGGTACTCCTCGATCTCGCGCGGGGCCACCATGAAGTGGCTGATCCTGAGCACCTCGCGCAGGCGCCCCTTGAAGATCGTGCGCCCGGCGTCATCCTGAGCCGCGAGGTCACCGGTCTTGAACCAGCCGTCCTGCGTGAAGGCGTCGGCCGTCTCCTCCGGCTCCTTGTAATAGCCTCGCGTCACGAGCGGGCCGCGGAGCCAGAGCTCCCCCTCCTCGTTCGAGCCGCACGGGGCCCCGCTCTCCGGGTTTACAACCTTCACCTCGAGCCCCGGCGCGGGCAGGATTCCGGGCAACTTCCTCAGCTCCTGAGGCTCATCGAGATCGTGGAGCAGGGCCAGCGCGTTCACCTCGGTCATCCCGTAGGGCTGGAAGGCCTGACGGATCCCGATCCGCTCCACGGCCAGGTCGAACAACGCCTGGGCCCCGCCCGCCGTCATCGCGACCCCGCCGGTTCGGAGTGTCGAGCGGTTGTAGCGGTCGAGGTCCGGGTGCTCCAGGATGCCCTGGAGCATGGCGTCCACGGCGTTCCAGACCGTGATCCGTTCCTTCTCCATGAGGTAAAGCGCCTGCCCCGCCTCGAACTGCTCCATCAGCACCAGGCAGGCGCCGTGAGTGAACGCCGTGAGCGGGATGTTGAGCCCGCCCCAGGTTCCCGAGAGCGGAAGGCTCAAGAGCACCCGGTCCTCAGGCGTGACGCGGAGCCGGAGCCCGCAGTTCCAGCCGTGGGGCAGGCAGTTCCGGTGGCTGATCATCGCGCCTTTGGGGAAGGAGGTCGTGCCCGAGGTGTAGTGGATGGTGAAGACATCATCGGGCTGGGCCGCGCTCTGGCGTGTCGACAGTTCGGCCTC
>JACQRS010000384.1 GCA_016206385.1 Candidatus Rokuibacteriota bacterium
CTACAAAATATACCGGGAGAGATCCTCGTCTTTGACGAGGTCGGCAAGCCGGGCCTGGACGTAGCCGGCGTCCACGGTCAGCTCCTTGCCCGGCATCTCCGGCGCCGCGAACGAGATCTCCTCGAGGAGCTTCTCCATGATGGTGTAGAGCCGCCGCGCCCCGATGCTTTCCGCGCGCTGGTTCACGCGCGTGGCCATCTCGGCGACCGCGTCAATGGCATCGCGGGTCACGTGCAGGCTCACCCCTTCGGTCTTGAGGAGTTCCACGTACTGCTTGATGAGCGCGTTCTGCGGCTCGGTCAGGATCCGGATGAAGTCTTCCTTGGTCAGGGGG
Organism: Candidatus Rokuibacteriota bacterium; assembly: GCA_016206385.1. Lineage (GTDB taxonomy): Bacteria > Methylomirabilota > Methylomirabilia > Rokubacteriales > CSP1-6 > JACQWB01. Next base: position 335 of record JACQRS010000384.1, read on the forward strand.
TCCAGCTCGACCCGGATCGGGAATCGCCCCTGGAGCTCGGGGATGAGGTCCGAGGGCTTGGCCACATGGAAGGCGCCGGCGGCGATGAACAGGACGTGATCGGTGCGCACCATTCCGTACCTGGTCGTGACCGTGGAGCCTTCGACGATCGGGAGCAGATCGCGCTGGACACCCTCGCGGGAGACGTCAGGGCCGTGCCCGGCCTCCCGGCCGGCGATCTTGTCCAGCTCGTCCAGGAAGACGAGGCCGGAATTCTCGACCCGATGGATGGCCTGGCTCACGACCTCGTCCATGTCGATGAGCTTCTGCGCCTCCTCCTGGGCCAGGATCCGCTTGGCCTCGGCGATCTTCACCTTGCGCTTCTTCGTCTTGCCGGGGAGCATGCCGGAGAGCATCTCCTTGAGATGGATGCCCATCTCCTCCATGCCCTGCCCCGAAAAGATCTCCACGATGGGGGTCACCTGGGCCTGGACCTCGAGCTCGATCAGCCGCTCGTCGAGGCGCCCGGCCTTGAGCTGCTGGCGAAGCTTCTCCCGCGTGGCCTGCCGCGAGGCTTCGGGCGAGACCTCCTCCAGCGTCTCACTCTGGAACGGCTCGCGCATCCGCCGGGGCAGGAGGAGGTCCAGCAGGCGTTCCTCCGCGAGCTGCTCGGCCCGGCCCCGTACCGCCTCGCTCATCTCTGCCTTCACCATGTTCACCGCCAGCTCGGTGAGGTCGCGGATCATGGACTCCACGTCCCGTCCCACGTAGCCCACCTCGGTGTACTTGGAGGCCTCCACCTTGAGAAAGGGGGCCTGGGCCAGCTTGGCCAGCCGCCGGGCGATCTCGGTCTTTCCCACCCCGGTGGGCCCGATCATGATGATGTTCTTGGGGGCCACCTCGTCGCGAAGCTCGGGCGGGAGGTTCTGGCGCCGCCACCGGTTCCGGAGCGCGATGGCCACCGCCCGCTTGGCCCTCTCCTGACCGATGATGTAGCGGTCCAGCTCGGCCACGATCTGGGCCGGGGTCAGCGGCGGCATCTGGCGCTGGGCGATCACAGGACGTCCACGGTGATCCGATCGTTGGTGTAGACGCAGATCGCCGCTGCGATCCGCATCGCCTCTTCCGCGATCTGCTTGGCGTCCAGGTCCGAGTGGGCGACGAGGGCGCGAGCGGCGGCGAGCGCGAACGGGCCGCCGGTGCCGATCCCGATGATGCCGTCGTCAGGCTCGATCACGTCCCCGGTCCCCGAGATGATGAACGAGTGCTCCGCGTCCGACACCGCGAGCAGGGCCTCGAGCCGCCTGAGGATCCGATCCGTCCGCCACTCTTTGGCCAGCTCCACGGCTGCCCGCGGGAGATTCCCCCGGTACTCTTCCAGCTTGGTCTCGAACTTCGCGAACAGGGTGAACGCGTCCGCCGCTGCGCCGGCGAAGCCGGTCAGGACCCGGTCGTGATACACCTTGCGCACCTTCTTCGCGCCGCCCTTGACGATGGTCTGGCCGATCGAGACCTGCCCGTCCCCTGCCAGCGCCACCCGCCCCTTGTGGCGCACGCAGAGGATGGTTGTGCCGTGGAAGGAGTTCGGCTTCACCGGGGGCGCCCCGTCGGATGGGCCCTCGGGTGGGCGGCATCGTACACCTTCATCAGGCGGTCCGCGCTCACATGGGTATACTTCTGCGTCGTCGAGAGCCGGCTGTGTCCCAGGAGGTCCTGGATCAGCCGCAAGTCGGCGCCCTGGTCCAGCATGTGAGTCGCAAAGGTGTGGCGGAGCGTATGGGGGGTGACCGGACGCGCGATCCCCGCACCCCGCGCCCGGGCCCGGACGATCCGGTGCACGCTGCGAACCGTGAGCCGGCCGCCCCTCAGATTCTGAAACAGCGGACCGTCACCCGCCGGCCGTCGCGCCAGATACGCGTCCAGCGCCCGCAAGGCCTGGTCGCCGACCGGAACGATCCGCTCCTTGTTCCCCTTGCCGAGCACCCGCACGGTTCCCTGGAAGCGATCCAGATCGGCCGGGTCCAGCCCGCACAGTTCCGCGACGCGGAGGCCGGCGGCGTAGAGCAGCTCGAGGATCGCCCGATCCCGCCTGCCCTGAACCGTGGCGGGCACGGGGGACTCCATGAGCTGCCAGGCCTCGTCGACGGGCAGGAACGAGGGCAGGCGCACGGGAAGCCGAGGGTTCCCCACCTCCCGGGCGGGGTTTCGGGTCATGAACCCCCGGCGGGCCAGGAAGCGGAAGGCGCTCCGCAGGGCCGCCAGCTTTCTTGCGATGGTAGCCCGGCTCACGCGCTGGCTGTGGAGCCAAGCCAGGTAGGCCCGGATGGTTCGGGAGTCGACGGCCTCCAGGCGTCTGACTCCACGGCGAGACAGGAAGGCCATGAACTGGTCGAAGTCGGTCCGGTAGCTCTTGAGCGTGTGCGCCGACGCTCCGCGCTCGACGGCCAGATACTGAAAGAATCTTTCCACTGCGTCCATCACGCAACCGGCGCTTCGGTTCCCTGCTTGAAGTCGCACCCCTCCCTGAAGCAGGAGCGCACGAGCGTTCGACCCCGCGCCATCCGCTCCAGGACGAACGGCGCCCCGCAGGCCGGACACGGCTCGGCCACCGGCCGCTGCCAGAGGATGAACTTGCAGCTCGGGTAGCGGGAGCAGGCGTAGTACGCCTTGCCCCGGCGCGAGCGACGCTCGACCAGGTCGCCGCCGCACCCGTCCTGGGGACACGCGATGCCGGTGGTGAGCGGCTTGGTGTTCTTGCACTCCGGATAGCCACGGCAGGCGAGGAACTTCCCGTAGCGACCCTCGCGGATCACCATGGGCTTGCCGCACTGGGCGCACGTTTCTCCCGTCGCCACCTCCTCGACGCGGTCCCCGCCGTTGCCGCTGACGTCCTGGGTGAACCTGCACTCCGGATAGCCCGAGCAGGCCAGGAATCTGCCGAACCGACCCCACCGCTCGCTGAGGGGACTTCCACACTGGGGACAGCTCTTGTCGGTCGCCTGCGGATCGCTCTTCCGGGCCTTCTCGAGATCTTCCATCAGCCGCTTGTAGAAGTCCCGGATCGGTTTCACCCACGGCGTGTCGCCTTCCTCGATCCGGTCCAGCGCCTCTTCGAGGCGTGCCGTGAACTCCACGTCCATCACCTCGGGGAAGCGCGGAAGGAGGAAGTCTGTGACGTGGATGCCGAGCTCGGTCGGGACCAGCGTCGCTTTCTCCCGCCTCACGTATCCCCGCGTCTGGATCGTGCTCATGATCTGGGCGTAGGTGGAGGGGCGCCCGATCCCCCGCTCCTCCAGCTCCTTCACCAGGGAGGCCTCGGTGAAGCGCGGCTGGGGCTGGGTGAAGTGCTGCTTGGGCTCGAGCGCGACCAGCGCGAGACCCTCACCCGGTTCCAGCGGGGGGATCACGGCCTCAACGTCTTCCTCGGAGACGGACTCGGCCTCGTCCCGGCTCTCCACGTACACCGCCGTGAAGCCACGAAACGAGAGCGTCGAGCCCTGAGCCCTGAACAGGCACTCGCCGGCCCCGATGTCGGCGGACACGGTGTTGTAGACGGCGGGCCGCATCTGGCTCGCCAGGAACCGCTCCCAGACCAACCGGTAGAGGGCGAGCTGATCCCGGTTGAGGAACCTCGCCAGCGTCTTCGGCTCCCGCGCGGCATCGGTCGGGCGGATGGCCTCGTGGGCCTCCTGAGCACCCTTTCGGGCTCGGTAAACAGGCGGCTCCTCCGGCATGTACTCGGCACCGAGGTGCGCCGCCACCCACTGGCGTGCCTCGAGCTGGGCCTCGCGCGCCAGGCGCACGGAGTCGGTGCGCATGTAGGTGATGAGCCCGACGGGTCCCTCTTCCCCCACGTCCACGCCCTCGTAGAGCTGCTGCGCCACCAGCATCGTTTTCCGGGCCGTGAAGCGGAGCTTCCGTCCCGCCTCCTGCTGGAGCGTGGAGGTGATGAAGGGAGGTGCCGGATTTTTCTTCCGCTCGCCCCGCTCGACAGCCCGCACGACGAAGGGGGCGCCCTCGAGGCCCCGGATCGTCTCCGCGACCTCGGCTTCGGTCGCGAGGCTGGCCTTCTCACCCCGGATCGCCCTGAGCGCCGCGGTGAACTCCGGCGGCGCCGCGGCGCGAAGCCTCGCGTGGAGGGTCCAGTACTCGACCGGTACGAACGCGCGGATCTCCCGCTCGCGGTCGACGATGAGTTTCACCGCCACCGACTGCACCCGTCCCGCCGACAGCCCGCGCTGCACCTTCTTCCAGAGGAGCGGGGAGAGGTTGTAGCCCACCAGGCGGTCGAGCACGCGCCGCGCCTGCTGGGCATCCACCTTCTTGGGGTCGATCTTTCCGGGCTCGCGGAAGGCGGCCTTGACCGCGCGCTCGGTGATCTCGTTGAACAGCACCCGGTACACCTTCCGGCGATCCACCGGCAGCTGCTGCGCCAGATGCCAGCCGATCGCCTCCCCTTCGCGGTCCGGGTCGGTGGCCACGTAGAGCGCCGCCGCGCGCTCCGCCGCTTTCCGGAGCTCCTCGAGCACCTTTCGCTTGGCCGGAATAACCTGGTAATCGGGCGTGAACCCTTTCTTCACATCGACGCCGAGCCTGGCCTTGGGCAGGTCCACAATGTGCCCCATGGAGGCCTTGACCAGGTAGGTGGAGTCCAGGTACTTCTGGATGGTCTTCACCTTCGTCGGCGACTCCACCACGACCAAGGTCCGCTTCGGCGTTCCCTTCTCCGTCATGAGCGTCCCGCCCGAACGTAGAGCTTGCCGGGGAGTTGTCGGATCCACCCGTCGACTTCCAGCGTCACCAGGAGCGCGGCGGCCCGCCCCGAGGGCATACCGCTCCGCTCGATCAGATCGGCGACGTGGAGCGGCCGCTCGCTCACGAGGGCGAAGAGGCGTCCCGCATCGCCTTCGAGCGGCAGCTCTGCGGCGCGCGGCTCTTGTGGCGGCGCAGTGAGCCCTCGGCGCCAGACTTCCGGAAGCTCCACAACGACATCCTCCCAGTTCTGAACTAGTTTAGCACCGTCCTGGATGAGCCGGTTTGTGCCCCGGCTCAGCTCCGAGGTGATATTGCCGGGCACCGCGAACACCTCCCGCCCCAGCTCTCCGGCGTGTCCCGCCGTGATCAGGGCCCCGCTCTGCTCGCCCGCTTCCACCACCACAGTCCCCAGCGCGAGGCCGGCGATCGTCCGGTTCCGGATCGGGAAGTGCTCGGCCAGCGGCGGCGCGCCCATCGGGAGCTGGGAGATCAGTGCCCCGTGCTCGATCACGCGGGCCACCAGCCTGCGGTTCTCGGGCGGATAGATCACGTCCACTCCCGACCCGAGCACGGCGATGGTGCGGCCTCCGCCGCCGAGCGCGCCGCGATGGGCCGCCGTATCCACGCCGCGCGCGAAGCCGCTGATCACGGTGACGCCGCGGGTGGCCAGGTCGGCAGCCAGCTGCTCGGACACCTGAAGCCCGTACGGTGTGGCGCGTCGGGCCCCCACCACGGCCAGGGCGAGCGCATCCTCGGCCAGGATCTCACCGCGCACAAAGAGGAACGGAGGCGGTGACGGGATCGCCTTGAGCTGGGCGGGATACTCGGGGTCGCCCAAGAGCACCAGGCGAGCTCCGACCCGCTGGGCTCGCGTCTGCTGCTCGGTGACCGCACCGTCGCGGTCGAACCCGCGTCCACGCGCCTGCGCCTCCGGCGCGGCCCCGTGCCGCGAGTTCCCCGGGCGAAGCGCGTTCGCCACCGGGATCCATCGATCTCGCTCTTCCGTCGTCACCATCGGACACGCAGGCCTCTTCGGAGAATGGCTCTCAGTATACCGGAGCACGGGGGTGGGTCAAAATTCGGGAGACCGCTGCCCGTGCGCCGGGTCAGCGGGACAGCGTGGCAGACGCGGGACGGGCCCGCATCAGGGTGCGCGCCTTCCGGGCCGCCTCGCTTCGCGGAAACTCCTGGACGAGCTGCTCCCACGCCTCGCGGGCCCGGAGGGGCTCCTCCAGGGCCCTGTAGCAGAGGCCGATCTTGAGGAGCGCATCAGCCGCCCGCGGGCCCCTGCCATCCTGCGCCATCACCCTCTGGAACTCAAGCAGCGCCTGGCGGAAGTCGCGCTGGAGGTAGTAGGCCTCGCCGATCCAGTACTGCGCGTGGGCCGCCAGCGGGTGCGCGGGAAACTTAGCGATCAAGTCGAGGAACTCCAGCACCGCCTGCCCGTGCTCGCCGGCGCGCATCTGGGCCAACGCGGCGGCGTAGAGCTGCTCCGACGACCCGGTTCGGATAGGGTTCGCGCGCGGCGCCGCACCCATGCCGTCGGCACGGGTCTCCGGCGCTGACGTGCGGGTCGCCAGCTGGCCCACCTCTCGCGACAACTCGGCAACCGAATCCCGGAGCCCGCGCAGGGTGCCCTCCGCATCGGCGAGCCTCACCTCGACGCGCGACAGCTGCTGCGTCCGCGCCTGCTCCTCCCGGGTCAGCGTGGTCGCGCCCGCGTGCAGCTCCTTCAGCTCCGCCACCGTGCGCGCGAGCTCACGGGCCGTTGAGTCGTTGACTTTCCGCAGCTCCTCAACCTGGCTCGAGACACGGGCGAGCTCGCTCTCCACGTACCGGACGCTCCCGCGGCTCGCGCAGCCGGTCAGAAGCGCGAGGACTGAGAGGCCCGTAATCCACGCGGTTGTGCATTCGGCTCGCATCGGTGTCGAGGACCCTAACACGGCGTTTGAAATGAAGTCAAGAAGTTTACGACCGCCTCACCAGGCTTTCACCACCGTGGCGACCGCACCGGTCATAATCAGGATGACGATGGCGGCCTTGAGAGCCCCGTCGGACAGCAGGAGGGTCGCCTTGGCGCCCAGCACTGCGCCACCGAGCGAGCCCACCAAGAGCAGTCCTAGGTGCGCCAGGGTACCCCGCCAACCGCGAAGTGTGTCAGGCTTGCCGGGATCACCATCAGGAGCGCAATGGCGATGTTCGAGCCGACGATCTCGCGCGCCGAAATCTTGAAGAGATACACGAGGGAGAGGATCACCAGGCTGCCGCTGCCGATGGACGTCAGGCCCATGAGCATCCCGACCACTTGCTGGAAGCCCGCGATGGCCAGCCCCGCCTTCCAGCCGATCTCGTCGGGGTGGAACGGTTTCTGCCGGGAGAACAGGGCCTGGATCTTGGTTTCCAGGAGAATGAGGAGGCTGACGATCCCGAGGACCGCGCTCATGAGGAACGGGAAGAGCCCTCGCGTGTCCTCACCCGCCAGGTAGAGCACGCGCGACCCCACCACCGCCCCGGGAATCCCGGAGAGCCCGTAGAGCAGCGTGAGCTTCCAGAGCACGGTGCCTTGGCGGAGGTGCTGGATCACGCTGAAGATCTTGGTGAACACCGAGTAGATCAGCGAGAGCGCCACCGCCTCGGCGTAATTCATTCCGAGGATCACGTAGAGCGCGGGCGCGACGATGGCTCCGCCACCGACACCGGTCAGCCCGATGACAAAGCCCAACGCGAAGCCCAACGGGATGTCGAGAATGAGTTCCACGGGCCGAGCCAGTATAGCAAACCCTTTACTCTCCACGCGCTCGCCGATAGAATAGCGGCCGATGGAAGACACGTTCTGGGCGTTTTACCTCTCCGCCCTCGTCACCGGCTTCACCTTCGGTTACGCCACCCAGCGGGGCGGTTTCTGCCTGACGCGCGCGCTCTCCAACTTCTTCATCATGCGCGACGCCACCATCCTCCGCGCCTACGGCCTCGCGCTCTTGCTGGCGGCGGTCGGGGTACACCTGCTTCTCGCGACCGGGCTGGTCGAGATTCCGGTCCGGCCGTTCCGCTGGCTGGCCAACGTGGTGGGAGGCCTGATCTTCGGCTTCGGCATGATCGTGTCGGGCGGCTGCTCGGGGAGCACCTGGTACCGCGTGGGCGAAGGCGCCGTGGGGAGCTGGGTCGTGCTGCTCGGTTTCGCCATGGGCTCAACCGCCACCTCCGTCGGTGCGCTGGCGTCCCTCCGCCGGGCCCTGCAGAGCCCCAACGTGACGCTGGACGGCACACCGCCCACCCTTTACAGCGTGATCGGGCTCTCGCCATGGGCGGTCATCGTGCCGCTGGGGATCGTGCTCGCATGGGTGCTCTGGCGCGGAGCGGAGGAGCCCGAGCACGACAAGTGGCCGTGGCCACTCACGGGAACCGTCGTCGGAGTCCTGATCGCGCTGGGGTGGTGGACTTCTAGCTTTGGCGATTCGCCCACCGGCATCACCTTCGCCATCAACACGAGTCACGTGTTCACCTATCCGCTGGTGGGGTACCCGACGCGGGTGAACTGGAGCATGGTTCTCCTCGTCGGAGTCCCGGTGGGCGCGTTTGTCGGCGCGTGGCACTCGGGGGAGTTCCGCTGGAAGCTCCCGCCCGGCTGGAGCCTGGTGCAGCTCTTCGCCGGCGGCCTGCTGATGGGCATCGGCGCCATCGTGGCCGAAGGATGCAACATCACGCAAGGGCTGACCAACTCGGCAACCCTGGCGGTCGGAAGCCTGACCGCCTTCGTCGCCATGGGCGTCGGCGCCTGGGCGGCGGTCTGGGTGCTCTACCTCAGGCGCTAGTCCCCGGCTCCCCGCGGCGCGCCGGAGGTGTGCGGGAGTCGCTCCTCAGTGAATCAGCTCGTCCGCCCGGAGGAGGAGCGACTGGGGAAGGGTGAGGCCGATGGCCTTGGCGGTCCTGACGTTGATGACCAGCTCGAACCGCGTGGGCTGCTCCACCGGCAGGTCCGCCGGCTTGGCACCTTTCAGGATCTTGTCCACGTACGACGCCGCGCGCCGGAAGGAATCGGCCAGGTTCACCCCGTAGGACATGAGCCCGCCGGCCTCTACAAACTCGCGCAGCTCGTACATCATCGGGAGGCGGCTCTTCACGCCGAGGTCCACGATCCGCGCCCGCTCGCCAACGAACATCGGATGGCCGAGCACGACGACCGCGCGGGCACGCTCTCTGGCCATCGCCGTGAACGCGCTCTCGAACTCGCCGGGATCACGCACCTCCACCACTTGAAGCTGCACGCCCAGCGAACGCGCCGCCACCTCCGTCTCGCGGAGGGTGCGGTCGGCGAGCGGGTGGACGGGATTCCAGAGGACGGCCACGCGCGTGACGCCGGGAACGGCCTCCTTGAGCAGCTCCAGCCGCTTGGCGCTCAGCTCGGGGGAGGGCGACGTGAGCCCGGTGACGTTCCGCCCCGGCCGCGCCAGGCTATCCACGAGACCGGTCCCCACGGCATCGTTGCTGACCGCCATGACGATGGGGATGCCGGTGGTCGTCTCGTTGGCGGCCCGGACGGCCTCGTTTCCTCCCGCGACGATGACCCGAACCTTCAGCCGAACCAGCTCGCCCGCGAGGTCCGGGAGCTGATCGACCCGGTCCCCGGCAAACCGGTATTCGGTGGCAATGTTCTGTCCCTCCACGTAGCCCAGCTCGCGGAGGCCTTGACGGAACGCCTCGATGATGTGCGGCACCGTGGACGGGGAAGCCGATCCGACCACGCCGATCCGGGGCATCTTCTCCGGTGGGCGCGTGTAGGACGAGAGCAGCGTGGCGGAGAGGAGGGCCGCAGAGACGCCGAGGGCCGCGATGATCACCAGGCCGACTGTTGTGCGCCTCATGTGCTCTGCCTCGGCTCGGCCGCGCCGACCACCTCGGGGCCCGCGTGCCCTACCGGGCCACGCGACCGCAGAAAATGAAAACCGGGGAAGGCGTACGCGTCGCCTTCCCCGGCTCTGCCTCGCGGCGCACCCTTACCGGGTGATGACGATCCCGTGAGGATCGCTGCCGGTCGGGATCGTCGTGACCTTTTTGTTGGTCGCCGTATCAATCACGTCGACCGCGTTGGCCTTTCGGCTCGTGACCCAGAGCTCCTTGCCGTCGGGGCTGACGTCCAGGATGTCGGGAAGCTCCGATACCTGAATCTTCGTCAGCACCTTCCGGCTCGACACGTCGATGACCGCGACCACGTGCTCCTTCCGCACGCTGACGTAGGCTTTCTTGCCGTCGGGGCTGAAGACGACCCCGTGAGTATCCGCGCCGGTCTTGATCGTCGCCACGACCTCGTCCTTGCCTATGTCGATGACCGAGACGATGTCGTCGCCTCCCTCGGTCACCCACAGCTCCTTGCCGTAGCGAGGCATGGCAATCCCCATCGCGTCCTTGCCGGCAAAGATGCTTTTCACCGGTTCGACGCGGGCGACGTCGATCACCGTAACGTCGCCCGAGCCGCCGTTGGAGACGTACGCCTTCTTCCCGTCCGAGGTGAAGGCGACGAGCATCGGCTTGTTCCCCACCTTGATGGTCCGGATCACCTTCTGGCTGGCGAGATCGATCACCGACACCGTGTCGGCCTGTACGTTCGCCGTCCAGAGCTGCTTCTCGTCGGGCGTCAGCGTGACCCCGTGGGTTCCCTTGTCGGCGGGAATCACGGCCACCTCGGTCTCGGAGGACGGGTCGAAGATCGAGACCGAGCCCGACCCGACGTTGGCGGTGTAGAGCCACTTGTTCCCCTTGGACAGGATGGCGTTGTGGGGCCGCACCTGGGAGATCTTGACCGTCCGGACCACCTTCTTGGCCTTGCCGTCGATAATGGAGATGGTGTTCTCGCCCTGGTTCGTGACATAGACGGTGTAGGCCCAGACCGGAGAGGCGATCAGCGAGAACGTCACCAGCAACGTCAGAAGGCGGATCAAGCGCTTCATGGCGTGTCCTCCGGCGTCTCAGCTAGGGTTAAACACGAAGCGGCTGGGAGACTTCCCACCGCTGGCCTTCGCTGTTCACAAACACGATCCGGAGCGCCCCGCTGCGGGTCGCCTTCAGGGAGAAGCGGATGAGCGGGTTCGGGCTCACCGCCGAGGTCATCTGGAACTCGCTGATCTTCTGGTCGTCCAGGTACACGAGCATCTGCTTGACGTAGAACTCAGCGGCTTCGCGGACGAACTTTCCCCCCTTGACCGTCAGCCCCGTGTAGGAGTTGTGGTCCACCTTGGTCCTGACTTCGACGATCTCGCCGGCCTTCATGGACCGGGGCAGGCGCAGCATGGGGTTGCCCAGGCGCTCCCGCCCCAACTTGTCCGGCGCCGTGGTGCAGCCACCCTCCACCACCCGGAGCTCCTTGGTCCCGACGAATCGGCCGTGCCTCGAGCACTCCGCGACGGCCCTCACGACGCCACCGGCCCCCGAGCGCATCTGGAAGGCGACCCATGCCCGGCCGTTGGCCGGAGTGAAGGCAAACTTCCCCTTGTACGGAACCGGGTCGGTGTCCAACGAGATCTCGATGGACTTGATGAAGTGGTCCGGCTCCATCGGGTGGTTTACCGACACCTGGACGGGGACCACTGCGGGCTCTTCAGCCAGGATCGGGAGGTCCAGCCGGGGTTGGTGCTCACCCTCGAGACTCGACTGAGCCGAGACCGACTTCGGGACGAGGAGCGCGAGGCCCGTGCCGACCAAAAAGTTCCGGCGCGAAAACTGGATCACAGGGTTTCCCTCTTTTTCGATTGACAACACTAAGAGTACTCGGGGCTAAACAATTGTCAAGGCTTATGTGAGCTTGATCACCGTCACTTCGGCGCCGGTGGGGACCGTCGTGTCCGGGGGCACCACGGCCAAGCCGTCAGCCATCACCATGGACCGAAGGATGGCCGAGCCCTGCTCCCCGGTGAGCCGGGCGCCGTATCCGCCATCGGACGGGGTCAGCACGACCCGGAGATATCCCCGGCGTCGCCCGGGGTTGGGTATCGGTGCAAGGGCCCGGGCCCGGATCGTGGGGCGGTGGAGCACCCGATGGCCGGCCATCTTTCTGAGCGCGGGACGCACGAACAGCTCGAAGGTGACCATCGCCGAGACCGGATTGCCGGGCAGCCCGAACACCGGGCGAGGCCCGAGCGAGCCAAAGGTGATCGGCTTGCCGGGTCGCATCGCCACCTGCCAGAGATGGAGCTCGGCGCCGAGGCGAATCAGGGCGTCTCTGACGAAGTCCAGCTCACCGACCGACACGCCCGCTGAGGAGATCAGGACATCGGCGCTCAGCCCCCACCGGAGCCGCTCATCGAGGGTCTCCACACTGTCGCCAGCCACTCCCAGGTTGATCGCCTCGCCCCCGGCTTCCGCGACCTGGGCCATGAGGCTGTACGTGTTGGAGTTGGGGATCTTCCCGGGCCCGATCTGGCCTCCCAGGTCCACCAGCTCGTCCCCCGTGGAGAGGATCGCGACCCGTGGACGGCGGAACACCCTCACCTGGGGGCGCCCCAGCGTGGCCAGCAGCCCCACCTCAGCGGCTCTGATCTGGTGGCCCGGCTCCAGCACCGTCTCCCCCGCCCGCACGTCCTCTCCGGCAGCACGCACGTACTCGCCCCGGCCCACCCGGCGAAGAACCCTGACCACCTCGCCGTCGGCCTCCACCTCCTCCTGGGGGATGACACTGTCAGCGCCTTCGGGCAGCGGGGCGCCGGTGAAGATCCTGAATGCCTCGCCGGGAGCAATGGGCCGGGACGCCAGAGCACCAGCCGCAATCCTCCCCGCCACCCTGAGACGCGCCGGCTGTTCCCGCGCGGCCTCCCGCACATCCTCAGAGCGAAGCGCGTAGCCATCCATGGAGGAGTTGGGCCAGGGCGGGATGTCGAGGAGCGCCAGAACAGGCTCGGCCAGAACCCGATCCAGGGCGCCGAGAAGGTTAACCTGCTCGGTGGGCAGGGGCACTACGCGCGACAGCACGCGGTCCAGGGCCTCTTCCACAGACAGCACTGCA